>NZ_DLSO01000165.1:0-11530 GCF_002500165.1 Gordonia sp. UBA7860
ACGGTGCCGTCATCGAACTGCTCGACCATGCGATCGCGCCGCTCTCGCGCAAGATCAGCGCCGGGCTCGCCCCGGCCGATCGACTGGCCATGAGTCAGAGTCCCTACGCGTCGCCCGACGCGCTGTATTCCGACTGCACCCGCAGGGCGATTCGCGACATCGCGCCCGCAGCAGTCGATCTGGGCTCGATCCGCACGCCGTCGGCCTTCGACGAACTCGTCTCGGCGCTCCGGCCGCGCATCTCAGCGGCGGCGCCGGAGTACTTCGCACTCGCCGTCGAGGTCTTGCGCGAGGTGGCTCCCCTACGTGCCGAGATCGACCGCCATTCGGGTCAAACCGCATGCGACGACGTCGCCGAACAGTTCAACAACCTGGTCTTCGACGGATTCGTCCTGGCCACGGCACGCGAACACCTGCAGCACGTTCCGCGATACCTGACCGCCGCACGGCAGCGTCTCGAGCAACTCCCTGCCGCGGCCCTTCGCGACCGCGATGGAATGGCCGCCATCGACAGAGTCACCGAGCGGTGGAACCAGCGCCTGACACAGCTCCCCGAATCGCGCCGAGACGCCGTCAGCGAGGAAGCGCAGTGGATTGTCGAGGAACTTCGGGTCAGCCTCTTCGCCCAGAAGCTCGGGACCGCCTATCCCATTTCGGAGAAACGCGCGCTACGAGCTCTTGACCGACTCGGTTGACACCGGACGCGGTGGAGTCGTCGCTGAGTCGACGGCGGGCGGGGTGTCGAGGTCGTCTGCGCCTTCGTGGGAACCGGTGAGGTTGCCCTGGAGGTCGTCGATCTCGCGTTGAAAGTCTTCGAGCGAATCGAACGAGCGATAGACCGAGGCGAAACGTAGATATGCCACCTCGTCGAGGTCGCGCAGCGGGCCGAGAATGGCCAGACCGACCTCGTTGCTGGGGATCTCAGCCGAACCCGACGACCTGACAGCGTCTTCGACCTGCTGAGCCAACTGTGCGAGATCGTCTTCGTTCACGTGACGTCCCTGGCATGCGCGGCGCACCCCGCGCATCACCTTTTCTCTGCTGAACGGCTCGGTCACTCCGTTTCGCTTCACGACTGCCAAAACAGCACTCTCGACCGTGGAGAAACGTCGCCCACATTCGCTGCACGCGCGACGTCGGCGGATTGCCTGCCCCTCATCGGCGACACGCGAATCGACGACCTTGGTGTCTTCGTTCTTGCAAAACGGGCAGCGCATGTAGTCCTCGTGCGAATCTCGGGACGCAGCGGCTCCGTCGGTCTGGCGTGGTCCGATCGTCTGACGACCGGCGGAAGCGAAACCGCAGCGGTGACCGTGTCGGTTTCCGACTGGACCCTGTGACATCGAGAATACCGCCAGCGCTCAGCGGTACGCGGGTGTGACAAGCGGTTGGCCAACGCGCAGCCCGCTCGACGGCAGATCGTTGAGGTCGATGATCTCGTCGATGACGGTTTGACGCGGCATATCGGGCGCGACCCGCGCCGCGATCGAGCTCAGCGATTCGCCGGAACGCACATGGACCACCTGCGTAGAGGTCGAAGCCGGCATATTCGCCCGCTGGTAGTCGGCACCGATGGTCCCGACCACCCACACGGTCAGTGCCAAACCGATTCCCGCGAGCACCGCCAATATCGCAGCCCGTCGTCGACGGGCCGCCACCAGCTCGCCGACGCCACCGGCGCATCGCGTGCCTGCGGGACGCGTAGAGGTGCCGTGATCGAACGTGATCCGATGTCGACGCTGCGGCGAGACGTCTGCGCCGGCTGCCCGTCGGACCTCACTTGTTCGAACACGTCCCGCCACACGCAGCTCTTCGCTACGGACGGCATTCGACGGCGCGCGTCCACTGACCACCGTGGCGCGGTGAACCCGGGAACGAGGCGTTTGTGCAGGTCGAGGGGGTGCAGATCGGGCGGTCGGCGGTGTTGCCACGGATGCACTCGACGTGCTGGGAACCGAGCGGGTCACCGGGTTTGTCATCAGGCTGGTCATCGCTACCTCCAATGGTCGATCAAGCGTTCGATGAACTGATGTTCGAGTTCTACCAGAGGGGTCCGACAAAGTCCTGCGACACGTCGAACAAATGTTTGATGTTGTCCGTGGCCTCCGCTACTGTCGGCGCCAGACGATGGAAGAAAGACGCACCCACCCCGCTTCACAACAGCAGCCAGTTCACAACAGCAGCCGCTTCAAGATCAGGAAGGACGGAACCGATGACAGAGAAGTCACGACGCAGCCCGTCGTCGCCCAAGGGCAACGGTCGCAGCGTCGAAGGAAAGAAGAGCGAAGGCGGCGAGGAGGCACCGATCCATCCGGCCGTCGCCGAGGCCACACTCACCGGTCGCCAGCGTGACGTCCTCGATGTGATCCGAAAGTCGGTACGCGAGCGTGGATATCCGCCGAGCATTCGAGAGATCGGCGACGCCGTCGGCCTCACGTCCACCTCATCGGTCGCTCACCAGTTGCGCACCCTCGAGCGCAAGGGCCTGCTGAAACGGGACGCCAACCGTCCGCGAGCGGTCAACGTCTCCGAGGCTCCCGACGCACCGCACTCCGATGCCATCAACGGAGATCTCCCGACGCCCACGTTCGTTCCGGTACTCGGCCGTATCGCGGCGGGCGGTCCGATTCTCGCGGAGGAGGCGGTCGAAGACGTCTTCCCGCTCCCGCGTGAGCTCGTCGGTGAGGGCTCGTTGTTCCTGCTCCGCGTCGTCGGCGAATCGATGATCGACGCCGCGATCTGCGACGGCGACTGGGTCGTCGTACGTCAGCAGAACGTCGCCGACAACGGCGACATCGTCGCAGCGATGATCGACGGCGAGGCGACGGTGAAGACCTTCAAACGCAAAGACGGCCACGTCTGGCTGATGCCGCACAACCCGCTCTTCGATCCGATCCCCGGAGACGACGCCGCCATCCTCGGCAAGGTCGTGACGGTCATGCGTCGGGTGTGATGCACTGAACCTGGCCCCGCAGGTCACTGACCAGCGGGGCCTGTATCAGTGGTCGAGTTTTTCGGCAGCGGCACGTCGGGCGAGTGCCGGACTCGAGGTGGCAAGCGCGGCAGCTGCCGCGGTCCGGCACTGCTCCATGGTTACCGTCGACAGCTTCGCCCCGACTGCTGCTGTCGCGGCCGGAGCCGCCGACAGCGAGGTGACTCCCAGTCCGACGAGCACACACGCGAGCGACGGGTCGGCCGCGGCCTCACCACAGACGCCGACGGGCTTGCCCTGCTGGGCGCCGGCCGTCGCGACCTGAGAGATGAGTGCGAGCACCGCGGGTTGCCACGGGTCGGTCAGTTCGGCGAGTTCTGCCGACATCCGGTCGGCCGCCATCGTGTACTGCGTGAGGTCGTTGGTTCCGATCGACACGAAGTCGACCTCAGCCAGAATCGCCGGCGCCAGGATCGCCGCAGCCGGGATCTCGATCATCACTCCAGCCGTCAGACCACGCTGACGGACGAGATCGGCGAACTGTGCGGCCTCCGCGGCCGTGGCGATCATCGGTGCCATGACCCACGGCGTCGTACCGGATTCTTCTGCCGCGCGCGCGATCGCGTCGAGCTGAGTTCGCACGATTTCGGGGTGGTCATCGCCGATTCGGTTACCGCGTACGCCGAGTGCGGGGTTCGCCTCGTCCGGGTGCTCGATGAAGGCCAGCGGCTTGTCCGAACCGGCGTCGAGCGTTCTGATGACGACTTTCTGGCCCGCGAACGCTTCGAACACGTCGCGGTACAGACGCGTCTGTTCGTCGACATCGGGTTCATCTGCCCTGTCGAGAAATGCCAACTCGGTGCGGAACAGCCCGATCCCCTCGACCGGCGCATCGGCAGCGCGACGCGCCGACGCACCATCGGCGACATTCGCCAGGATGGCGACGTCGGTGCCGTCGGCAGTTCGGCCAGGACCACGCCACGCAGCGACAAGCGCTGCCTCCGCAACGCTGCGCTCGACGAGTTCGCGTGCCTCGGACTCCTCCGGCTCAACGGTGATCGACCCCGCACCGCCGTCGAGCAAAACCATTGTGCCGCTGGTGATCTCACTCAATCGCGCCACGGCGACCACGCACGGGATGCCCAATTGTCGCGCGATGATGGCGGTATGACTGGTCGGTCCGCCGAGACGCGTTGCCAGCCCGACGATCACCGCGGGATCGAGCCCGGCGGTATCCGCCGGAGCGAGGTCGTCCGCGAAGAGGATCGACGGTTGGCTCGGCGTCGGAATTCCCGGCTCCGGCCGACCGAGCAACTCGGCGACCACCCGGTCACGAACGTCGTTGAGGTCGGTGATCCGCTCTGCCATCAACCCGCCGAGTTTGGCGAACATCTCGGAGAACTGCGCCGTTGCGGCGACCGCGGCGGCAGGTGCCGGCACCCCCTTCGCGACACGGGACTTTGCCGCACCGATCCATCCCCGATCCTCGGCCAACCCGGCGGTCGCGGCGAGAACCTCGGCCGCAGCTCCCGACGCGTGCGATGCGCGATCACGCAGTCTGCCCGCGACGACTGCCGCGGCGGCGACGAGGCGTTCCGACTCCGCGTCGCGCTCGTCGTCGGCGATGACGCGATCGGTGCCGAGTGACGTCTCGTCGTACTCGACGCGCTTACCCGGCCACAACACCGGCCCGTAGGCAAACCCCGCGACGACGGGTGTTCCTGTCAACCCTCCCTGACCGTTCATGGTGACCCGATTCTCCGTTACCAGGTGATTCTCCATTGCGTCTGCTGCCTTCCGGGTCGATCGGCCGGGTGCGGTGATCTGTGAGGAATACCCGGCGTCGTGAATTTCTGTGATCAAAGTTACTCGCAACGCTTGACTTGTCAACACATACGGGCGTAAACACAGATATATCAACATTGAATCCCACACAGAACCAATCACGCGGTGATCCACAAAACACAGATCCACCAGCAGCCAGATCCACAGAACACAGACCCACAGATGGTTCGCCGAAAGGTTGGCCACACCACAGATCGGAGACGACAGGTGTACGCCGAAGAGCGACAGCGAGCAATAGCCGATCAGGTGCGCGCGCACGGTCGCGCATCCGTGACCGCTCTCGCCGACAGGTTCGACGTGACGAGCGAAACCGTGCGCCGCGACCTCGCGGTGCTCGAGCGCAGCGGTAGCGTGCAGCGCGTCCACGGCGGAGCCGTCAAGGCCGGGACGGTCGAGGTGGTCAACGAGCTCGGACTCGCCCAACGCGAGTCCTCGCAGACCGCAGAGAAGGCAGCGATCGCCCGAGCTGCGATCCGGTTTCTGCCCTCGGACGGTGGATCGGTCATCTTCGATGCCGGAACCACCACCTACCAGGCCGCCAAGCTGCTGCCCGCCGATCGCAGGCTCACGGTGATCTCGACGAGTCTCCAACTCGGGCAGGCCCTCACCGCACACGAACGGGCCACCCTGCTCATGGTCGGTGGTCGGGTCCGTGGGCTCACGCAGGCCGCAGTCGGAGCCGAGACCGTCGCAGCGCTCGGAAAGATGCGGGCATCTGTTGCCTTCCTCGGCACCAACGGGATCAGTGAGGGCCACGGCCTGTCCACCCCCGACGCCGAGGAGGCCTCGGTCAAGTCGGCCATCGTGGCTGCCGCGCAGCGCGTCGTGGTGCTGGCCGACTCGTCGAAGATGGGCCGCGAGGACTTCAGCTCGTTCGCTCCGCTCGACGAGGTGGACGTCCTGATCACCGACGACGGAATCGACCCCGAGTTCTCGGCGGCGCTCTCGGCACACGGCATCGAGGTCGTGATCGCATGATCCTCACAGTCACAGCCAACCCGAGTCTCGACCGCACCCTGGAGATCGCAGGACCGTTGATGCGGGGCGAGGTGCAACGCAGTACCTCCACCCGGGTCGAGCCGGGCGGCAAGGGCGTCAACGTGTCCCGCGTCGTCGCGGAAGCCGGCATCCCCACCGTCGCGGTACTGCCCGCCCACGCCGACGACCCGTTGCTCACGGCGCTCGACGCCGTCGCACTGCCGTACCGCACGGTCGACATCGACGGTCAGATCCGAACCAACATCACGGTGGCCGAGAACGACGGGACGACCACGAAGATCAATGCGCCCGGTCACACCCTCACGCCTTCCGAACTCGACGAACTGACAGCGCTCGTACTCCGGGGCGCCGAGGACGCGTCGTGGGTGGCACTGTGTGGCTCGCTTCCGCCGGGAGTTCCCGACAACTGGTATCGCCGCATCTCCGACCGCCTCGTCGACAGCGGACGCCGCGTGGCGATCGACACGTCGGGCGCACCCCTGGGCGCGGCGATGTCGGGGCCCGTCGACCTGATCAAACCCAACGACGAAGAACTCGCCGAGGTCAGTGGCATCGACCCTGCCGAACTGACCGCTGCCATCGCCTCGCGCGACTACCTGCCGGTCGTGGCGGCATCGCGCACGCTGATCGCCACCACGCAGGGAGCGGTACTCGCGACCCTCGGTGCGGCGGGTGCGGTACTCACGACGGCTGAGGGTAGTTGGCTGGCCACTCCGCCGCCGATCGTGCCGCGCAGCACCGTCGGAGCAGGTGATGCGTCGCTGGCCGGATACCTCATCGCGTACACGGCAGGCGCCTCCGAACCCGATCGTCTGCGCACTGCAGTCGCCTACGGCTCGGCGGCCGCCGGACTGGCAGGGACGCAGCCACCCCTTCCGGCACAGGTCGACGTCGACTCGGTCGATGTCGTCGAACTCTCAGGAGCCGCCCCGATCACGTGACCCCACAGCCTCCAGTTCCTGTACGCGAATCGCCACCAAGCTCACCGACCACAACCGGAACACTCGCTCTCCGGATTACACAGAAATCGAAGGAAGACCCATGTCCGACAACATCATCACCGCAGCGACGGTGCATCTCGATGTCGATGCAGGCAGTGATCCCGCCGCCGTCATCACCTATCTCGCCGAGAATCTCGGCGAGGCGGGGCGAACGACCGATCCGTCCGAACTGAGCCGCGCCGCACTGGCCCGCGAGGCGAAGTCGGCAACCGGTCTGCCCGGTGGGATCGCGATTCCTCACGCACGCGCCGCGTCGGTCACCACCGCCAGCCTTGCCTTTGCGCGGCTGTCGAACAAGGTCGACTTCGGCGCACCCGACGGCCCGGCCGACCTGGTGTTCCTCATCGCGGCACCCGAAGGCGCTGCCGCCGACCACATGAAGCTGCTGAGCTCGCTCGCGCGAGCACTCGTGCGTCCCGACTTCGTCGCCGCCCTCCGCGAGGCGCCGAGCGACGAACGCGTCGTCGAACTCGTGGATGAAGCCATCAACCCTGCCCCGGCAGGCTCTCCGTCGACAACCGCCACGCCTGCGGCTGGCGCAGCCACCACTGCCGCGGTCCCGGCAGCAGGCACGAAGACCGCGGAAACCGCGAAGACACTGGGGGGTTCCGATTCGCAGAAGCGCCCCTCGATCGTCGCGATCACCGCATGCCCGACCGGGATCGCACACACCTACATGGCCGCCGACGCACTGAAGTACGCCGCGGAGCGTGCGGGTGTCGACTTCCATGTCGAGCCGCAGGGCTCGTCGGGCACCACGCCGTTCACCCCCGACGTCATCGCAGGCGCCGACGCCGTCATCTTCGCCACCGACGTCGGTGTGAAAGGCAAGAGTCGCTTCAGCGGAAAGCCGGTCATCGAGTCCGGGGTCAAGCGCGCCATCAACGAACCCGACAAGATGATTGCCGAAGCCGTAGAGGCCTCGCGCAATCCGCATGCCGCACGCGTCGACGGATCGGCGGACGACGGTGCCGCTGCAGCGGAGGAATCGGGGTCGAGCCTGTCGTTCGGCAAGAAGATCCAGCAGGCACTCATGACCGGTGTCAGCTACATGATCCCGTTCGTCGCGGCAGGCGGACTGCTGATCGCGTTGGGCTTCCTGCTCGCCGGATACCAGATCGCCAACAAGACACTCGATTCATCCAAGACGCTGTCCGACGGCGCCTACATCGCACTGAACAACAGCCTCTGGGATCTACCCGCGGGCGGTCTCGGCCAGTACCTCGGCGGTGTCAGTTTCGCGATCGGCGCGCTCGCCATGAGCATGCTGGTACCTGTCCTTGCGGGTTACATCTCGTTCGCGATAGCCGACCGTCCCGGTATCGCACCCGGTTTCGTCGCAGGCCTGGTATCGGTTGCCGTGGGCGCGAGCTTCATCGGTGGTCTGATCGGCGGCCTCATCGCGGGCGCCGTGTGCCTGGCGATCTCGCGACTTCCGTTGCCGCAGTGGGCACGCGGGCTACAGCCGGTGATCATCATTCCGCTGTTCGGCAGCCTGATTGTCGGCGGTCTGATGTTCATGTTGCTCGGCAAGCCGCTCGCCTGGGTCACCACCCAGCTCACCGACGGTCTCAACAGTATGAGCGGCAGCTCCAAGATCGTCCTCGGCGTGGTCCTCGGACTCATGATGTGCTTCGACCTCGGCGGACCGGTCAACAAGGCCGCGTACCTCTTCGCCACTACCGGCCTCGCGATCGGCGACACGCCTCAGCTCGAGATCATGGCAGCGGTCATGTGCGCAGGCATGGTTCCGCCACTCGCGATGGCACTCGCCACCGTCATCCGCCCCGGACTGTTCACCGAGCCCGAGCGTGAAAACGGTAAGGCCGCTTGGTTCCTCGGCGCTGCATTCATCTCCGAGGGTGCAATCCCGTTCGCCGCAAAAGACCCGGTGCGCGTGATTCCGTCGATGATGGCTGGCGGAGCACTCGCCGGTGCACTGATCATGGCCTTCGGGGTCACGCAGCGCGCTCCGCACGGCGGCATATTCGTCTTCTTCACGATGAACCACTGGCTGCTCTTCCTCGCAGCGCTTGCGGCGGGTACGGTCCTCGGCACGGTGTGCGTCGTCGCGGCCAAGCAGTTCGGTCGCTCGTCGAGCCGACAGACTTCTGCACCCGAGCTGGAGACCATCCCCGCCTGAGATCTCACGTCCCGACATAACCCATCTGCAAAGGAGCAACCATGCCAAGCACCACCGTCGAGGTCGGATCAGCCGTCGGATTGCACGCGCGACCCGCAACGATCATCGCCGAGGCAGTCGCCGACGCCGGCACACCCGTGACGATCTCGGTCGTCGGAGGCGAACCGGTCGACGCGGGATCGGCATTGCTGATCATGACGCTCGGCGCCGAGAAGGGCACAGCGGTCGTCGTCGAATCCGACGATCAGGCAACGCTCGACGCCATCGCGAAGCTCGTCGCCGCCGACCTCGACGCCGAGTAGGCCTGCTACTGGGCCAAGGAGGCCAGTTCTCCCGCCAGCGCCGAGGGCACACGGACACGCATCCGGGTGCCCTCGGTGCTGTGGTCTGTGGCGAGTACCTCTCCCTCTCGGTGAATCCGTGACACCAGATCGCCTCGCGTGAACGGGATGTCGACGGTGAGCTCCACGTCGTCGCGACCCACGAACTCACGGACCGCCTCGAACAGTTCGGGCAGTCCCTCGCCGGTGCGCGCCGAGACGTAGACGACGCCCGCCGAGTTGGGGCCGTGCGTGCTACCGCCCGCGCCGAGCATCGCGCGCAATTCGGTGAGCCGGGACGCGTCGATCGCATCGATCTTGTTGATCACCAACAACTCCGGGGGTGGCGCGACCCCCTCCTCTGCCACGACGTCGTTGATGACCCGTCGGACTGCCGTGATCTGTTCCGCGGGGAATGGGTCGCTGCCGTCGACGACGTGCAGTACGAGATCAGCGTCGACGACCTCCTCCAGCGTCGACCGGAATGCCTCGACGAGTTGCGTCGGGAGGTGGCGGACGAAGCCGACGGTGTCGGTGAATACCAGTTCGCGACCGTCCTCGAGAGTCGCACGGCGCGTCGTCGGATCGAGGGTCGCGAACAGCGCATCCTGCACGAGCACGCCCGAACCCGTCATCGCGTTGACCAGACTCGACTTACCCGCGTTCGTGTATCCCGCGACGGCGATGCGCGGCACAGCACCGCGCAGTCGGGCAGACCGCTTCGTCGTGCGGGCCGTGCGCATTTCGCGAATCTCGCGGCGCAGCTTGGCCATTCGCTCGCGGATGCGCCGACGATCGGTCTCGATCTTCGTCTCACCCGGTCCGCGCAGACCGACACCGCCGTTGCTACCCGCGCGGCCGCCGGCCTGGCGGGACATCGATTCACCCCAACCACGCAGACGCGGGAGCATGTACTCCATCTGCGCGAGGGCCACCTGCGCCTTGCCCTCACGCGAACTCGCATGCTGGGCGAAGATGTCGAGGATGAGGGCCGTCCGGTCGATCACCTTGACCTTGACGACCTTCTCCAACGCGGTCAACTGCGCTGGCGTCAACTCGCCGTCGCAGATGACGGTGTCGGCGCCGGTGTCGGCGACGACGTCGCGCAACTCCTGGGCCTTGCCCGAGCCGATGAAGGTCGCGGGGTCGGGTGAGGATCGTCGCTGGATCACCGCTTCGAGGACCACGGAACCCGCGGTCTCGGCGAGCGCTGCCAGTTCCTCCATGTTCGCCTTCGCGGCGGCCGCGGTGCCCTCGGTCCAGACGCCGACGAGCACCACGCGCTCAAGGCGCAGTTGTCGGTACTCGACCTCGGTGACGTCGGTGAGCTCTGTCGAGAGCCCGGCGACCCGCTGCAGCGAGGCACGATCGGAGAGTGCGAGCTCGCCGGTCGTCGGGGTGGGGGCACGATCGCGGGAATCGTCGTAATCGCCAAAATCTGCGGGGTCGACGAGATCGTCGGGATCGATCAGATCGCGGGAAAGGTCGATCGCGGGTGCGTTCGCGTCGACGGGACGGGTGTCGTGCAGGTCATGTACCTGTGGTGATGTTTCGGTCATACACCATCCATGGTGACACGCCGACGCCCCGTCGAGCACGTGGATATCCGCCGAGCCGCGTGCAGCGGGCCCGCGGCACGTCAGTCGACGCGATACCAACCCGCCCGGAATAGGCCGTCGGCCACCAGTGCGGACGGTCCACGCAGCGTCGCGTGACCGTCGGCAACAGTTACCGTCACCCTTCCGCCGGGCACGTCGATGGCCATCTCGCCCGCGTCGCGGCCGAGGGTCTGTAGGCCCGCCGCTGCCGCCGCGACCAGCCCTGTTCCGCAACTCCTGGTCTCGCCGACGCCGCGCTCGAAGACACGCATCGTGGCGTGCAGACCGCCGCGCGGGCCGTCCTCGGGGGAGGTCAGCAGTTCGACGTTGGCGCCGTGCGGAAAGACACCGTCGGGTAGGACGACGCCGGTCGAGAAGTCGATCGCGGCGAGGTCGGACGTCGACATGTCGGGCACCACGCACGCCAGGTGTGGGTTGCCGACATCGACCGCGACACCCGGGTAGAGGTCGTCGCCGATCCGCACGGTCGCGCCCTCGCCGAGCACCACCCGACCCATCCGCACACTCACGTCGGCGTAGAGGTCGTCGAACGAGTGCACCACCACGGGACGTCCGCCCGCACGCGAACCCACCGTGAACTCGTCGGACTCGGTCAGCCCGGAGGCCCGCAGGTAATGGGCGAAGACCCGGACGCCGTTGCCGCACATCTCGGCGATGGAGCCGTCGGCGTT
>NZ_DLSO01000157.1:0-5163 GCF_002500165.1 Gordonia sp. UBA7860
GCTGCTGCTGCCGGCATGAGCGCACTCGCTTCGACGGCGACCGCTGCGCGCATTGTCTGACCTGCACGAATTGATGTGCTCTGAACGACGGACATCGGCTGGCGTGCACTCCAAGAAGACCGCAAGATCATCCCAAGGGTGTGCCGACATCGTGTGAGTGCGGCCGGACCAGCCGGTCGCCACGTGCACATTCGAGGAGCATCGCCATGACCCAGACACCGACCGGGATCGACCAAGCCGACATCGCGGGTTTGCGCGCCAGGATTCGAAGAAATGTCTTCCGTCCCTCCGAGGAGGGCTATGCGACCGTGAGCTTCAACGCCTCGGTGTCGCGGCGCCCGTGGGCGGTCGTCGACGCGGCAGGCAGCGACGATGTTGCCGCGGCAGTCGCGTTCGCTGCAGCAAACGACATGACGGTTGCCGTCCATGCCACCGGACACGGCGCGACGCCGACCGACGGACGGTCGTTGTTGGTCCGGACCGGTGCGCTCGACACATGCGAGATCGATCCAGCAACGCGGACAGCACGGGTCGGTGCAGGCGTCCGCTGGCAGCGGGTCATCGAGGCGGCAGCGCAGTTCGGACTCGCGCCGCTGTGCGGATCGGCGCCGGGCGTTGGCGTAGCGGGATTTCTGTCCGGCGGCGGTATCGGGCCGCTCGTCCGGTCGGTCGGGGTGTCGTCGGATTATGTCCGCGCCATCGAGATGGTCACCGGTGACGGGCTCGTCCGGCGGGTCAGCGCCGATGCAGATCCCGATCTGTTCTGGGGTTGCCGGGGCGGGAAGGCGACGCTCGGCATCGTCACGGAGTTGGAGATCGAATTGCTGCCGATCGCTGAATTCTATGGCGGCGCAGTCTATTTCGACGGAGTCGACGCGCCGTCGGTGCTCGCGGCATGGCAACGGTGGACGCAGGATCTTCCCCGCGAGGCGTCGACGTCGATCGCGCTGTTGCGGCTGCCCGACATGCCGGGGGTTCCGCCGATGCTCGCGGGCAAGCTCACTGTCGCCGTGCGCTACGCCAGCGTCGCCGACCCCGACACCGCGGCGTCGACCTTCGCGCCGATGCGCGCGGTGGCGACCCCGATTCTCGACGCGGTGGGCACGATGCCCTACGCCGCCGTCGGCATGATCCATGCCGACCCCACCGATCCGAAGCCTGCGTACGAGAACGGCATGTTGCTGTCGGGGCTGCCCGACGACGCGGTGCGCACGCTGCTCGACCACGTGGGACCCGAGGTCGCTTCGCCGCTACTGCTGGTGGAACTGAGGCTGCTCGGAGGGGCGTTCGCCGAGCAACGCGGACCCGACAGTGCGGTCTGCCACCGCGACGCCGCGCTCAATCTGCACGTCGTCGGCGTCCTGGTGCCACCGATTGCCGACATCGTGCCCGGGCACGCCGACCGGCTGCTCGGCGACATGTCGGCGTGGGCGACCGGCGGACGACTTCCCAACTTCACCGCCAGCGCCGACCCCGAGCGCGTCCGGTCCTGCTACGACGAGGAGACGGCGGCCTGGCTGGCGGCGCTGGCACTCCAGCACGACCCCGCCGGCGTGCTCGCTGTGGGCCAAGTCGTCCGCTGAGACCCGGTCCGCTGTAACCCGACTCCGCACGACGGAATTGGTCCCGGGTGTTCGCGCGTTTATCCTGGGGTGCGTATGTCCACGTCATCCCGCGCCCCGGTCTACCTCGACAATGCCGCGACGACAGCTCTGCTGCCGGAGGCACTCGAGGCGATGACCGCCTGCTACCTCCAGCCGGGTAACGCGTCGTCGTTGCACGGTTCGGGTCGTCGTGCCCGGCGTCACCTCGAGGAAGCCCGCGAGACCGTCGCGTCGGCACTCGGCGCGCGGCCGTCGGAAGTGATCTTCACCAGCGGCGGCACCGAGGCCGACAACCTGGCGATCAAGGGCATCTACTGGGCACGCAGGCGTGGAGACGCGCAGCGTCGTCGAATCATGGTGTCCGCGGTCGAGCATCACGCCGTGCTCGACGCCGCGCAGTGGTTGGCCGACAACGACGACGCCGAACTCGTCGTGATCCCGGTCGATGCCGAGGGTGCGGTGTCGGTCGCGCACGTGCGTGCCGAACTCGAGCAGCACGCAGCGCAGACGGCACTGATCTCGGTGATGTGGGCCAACAACGAAGTCGGGACGATCCAGCCGGTGAGCGAGATCGCGGCGCTCGGTATCGAGTTCGGCGTTCCCGTCCATTCCGACGCCGTGCAGGCCGCCGGTCACATCCCCGTCGACTTCGCGGGCAGCAGGCTATCGGCGATGAGTATTGCCGGGCACAAGTTCGGTGGACCGTACGGATGTGGCGCGCTGCTTCTCGGCCGCGACGTCGAGTGTGTTCCGTTGCTCCACGGTGGCGGTCACGAGCGGGATCTGCGATCGGGCACCCAGGACGTACCGGGGATCGTCGGGTTGGCTGCCGCGCTGCGACGGTCGGTCGACACCCTCGACGAGACGCTGCCGCAGGTGGCCGCCATGCGGGATCGCCTGTTCGACGTGCTGCTCTCGATCGACGGAGCGACCGCCAACGGGCCTCGCGACGATCGTCGACTGCCCGGCAACGTGCACGTGTCGTTCGCGGGTTGCGAAGGGGATTCGTTGCTGATGCTCCTCGACGCCAACGGTGTCGAGTGCTCGACGGGTTCGGCGTGTACCGCAGGCGTTGCCCAGGCCAGCCACGTGTTGCTGGCGATGGGGGTCAGCATGGCCGACGCGCGCGGGTCGCTGCGCTTCTCGCTCTCTCATTCCACCACCGACGCCGACATCGAGTCGGTCGCCGAGATCATCGGGGAGGTTGTCGACCGCGCCCGCGTCGCCGGACTGGTCTCCACTACCTCGGGGAAGGGGAACTGATGCGCGTACTGGCAGCGATGAGCGGAGGAGTCGATTCGGCCGTCGCCGCGGCACGTGCCGTCGACGCCGGTCACGAGGTCGTCGGCGTGCACCTCGCGCTGTCGACGGCGCCGGGGGCCCTGCGCACCGGCTCTCGCGGATGTTGTTCACGTGAGGACGCCGACGATGCGCGCCGCGCCGCGGACGTCCTCGGTATCCCGTTCTACGTCTGGGACTTCGCGGAGAAGTTCAAAGACGACGTGATCGACGAGTTCGTCGAGGCCTACGCGGCAGGGCAGACGCCCAACCCGTGCCTGACCTGCAACGAGAAGATCAAGTTCTCCGCGCTCGCCGAAAAGGCGGTCGCGCTCGGTTTCGATGCCCTCGCGACCGGTCACTACGCACGACTCGCCGACGGCGAGCTGCGTCGCGCCGTCGACGATGACAAAGACCAGTCGTACGTGCTGGCCGTCCTGACCGAGCAGCAGTTGTCGCGGGCGATGTTCCCGGTCGGCGACACCTCGAAGCCGCAGATCCGCGACGAGGCGGCCCGACGCGGCCTGTCGGTCGCGTCGAAGCCGGACTCACACGACATCTGCTTCATCCCGACCGGCGACACCCGAGCGTTCCTCGGTGCACGTATCGGTGTGCGTCCCGGTGCCGTCGTCGACGCCGACTCGGGCGAACGTCTCGCCGACCACGAGGGCGTACACGGCTTCACCATCGGCCAGCGCAAGGGACTCGGGATCGAGGCGCCTGCCGCCGACGGGCGTCCTCGCTACGTCACTGACATCGACCCCGAATCGGGCACCGTGACCGTCGGGGCCGCAGAGAATCTGCAGGTCTGGTCGATCAGCGCCACCAAGGCCGTGTGGACGTCCGGACAGGTTCCGAGCGGCCCGATCGAGTGCATCGTTCAGGTGCGCGCGCACGGTGGGCTCGCGCAGGCGGTCGCGACACCGATCACCGGCGACGACGGACGGCCCGGAATCGACATCGAGTTGCGCGAGCCGCTGACCGGCGTCGCACGTGGCCAGGCGGCCGTGCTGTACCTGCCCGACGCCGAGCGAGGCGATCTCGTCGTCGGCTCGGGTCGTATCGCGGGCACCTCGCACGTGCGTCGCAGCGACGCGGCCGTCGCGGGTGCGTCGTCGAGTGCGCACTGACCGGTGATGTGATGACGTCGCTGCCGACCGGTGTCGGTACGGGTGTCGGCTCCATGCCGGGCACCGATCCGACAGAGGCCGCGGCGATCGTGGGCGGCGAACTCGACTTCACCTACCTCGCCGAGTTGCCCGCGCGCGGGATCGGGGCCGACATGGTCGGCCGGATGGGCACCCTGCTCGTCGACATGCCGATCGACGCCGGACCGTGGGGCTATCGTCTCGCGGCACGACCCTCCGCCGTCACCCGAGCGGCGTCGGACTATCTGCGGTTCGACCTCGACGCACTCGAAGAACTGTGGGACACAGCGGGATTCATCGGTACCGGGCGGAGTGTGAAGGTGGCGGTGTGCGGGCCGTTCACCTTCTCCGCCTCGGTCGAGCTGCCCAACGGCCACAAGGTGCTCCGCGACGTCGGGGCGTGGCATGACGTCGTCGAGTCGACCGCCGAGGGGCTGCGTGAGCACGCTCAGGAGGTTGCCCGACGTCTCGGCGCGCAGGTGACCGTGCAGCTCGACGAACCTCTGATCGGCGCCGTCCTCGACGGCACGGTGACTCCGCTGACCCGCCTCGATCCGATCCGCGCGATCCCGCTGCCCGAAATGGTGGACGCGCTCGCGGGCATCGTCGAACAGGTGGGTAGACCGGCGATCGTGCACAACTGCGGAGCGCCCCGCTGGGATCTGATCGGGCGGTTGCACGGCGTCGGACATTCGGTGGTGCTCGACGCCGCGATCTCCTCGGGGCCAGACGTGCTCGACACCGAGACCCTCGACGGAATCGGTGCCTTGATCGAACGTGGGGATGTCCTCGTCGCGGGCGTGGTGTCGGCGCAGCGGGCCGACCGACGCGCCCGCGCCGAAACGGTCGCCAGCGGGTTGGCCGCGATCACCGATCGCATCGGGCTGGATCGAAAAGTGCTGTCCGACAACGTGATCGCGACTCCGACGTGTGGTCTGGCCGGGGCGTCGCCCGCGTGGGCACGCACCGCCCTGGGCATCTGCGCACGCGCAGGCGATCTGCTTTCGGAGGACCCGCAGGCGCTGTGACGGCTGCGTGGAGGGCTGGCGGCCGAGGTCGGGGCGGCGGGGGACTGGTGGGGCCAGGCGCTCACCTGAATGTGTGTCGTTTCGAAAGATGTGGGTGCTGCAGCA
>NZ_DLSO01000084.1:0-24216 GCF_002500165.1 Gordonia sp. UBA7860
CACAAACATCTTGACAAGCTCTCATCACGCCGTGGCCATCGAGATAGACACCGACCAGCGCGGCGTCACGAAGCAGAACCAAGGTGGCAAAGCGCAATCCCGAGCGAGGCCCGATGCTCTTGATCACCGGCGAGAGCGACCATATCGCGCCAGCCGTGATGACTCGAGCGGCGTTAGCAAAGCAACGCACTAATCCGTCAGCGACCGAACTCGTCGAGATTCCCGGCGCCGGTCACTCACTGGTGATCGACGACAATTGGGAACTCGTTGCCCAGAGATCCGCAGACTTCCTTGCACGGCAAGGGATCTCATGACTCCGCAGTGGCGCGCGAGCGCACGGATGCCTCCACGAGGTCGAGAACTGCCGCCAGGTCGTCGGTAGGACGTCCCGACGCCAATCGGGTGATCAGCCCGTCGAGGACGAGGTCGAGGTAGTCGAGCAGAACGTCGGTGGGGACATCGTCACGCAGTCGGCCGGTCTCACGGCCGCGTTCGAGGCGGTCGAGAGTCGCCTTCTCCAACTCGGCTGAGCGTTCCAGCCATGCCGACCGGAACGTCGGGTCGGTGCGGAGCTTGCGGGCGATTTCCAGCCGCGTGCCCAACCAATCGAAATCCTGTGGGCGCGCGAGCATGTCGCGCATGACCTGAACAAGGCCCTGCTCTGCCGCGACGTCGGCCATGCGTTCGGCGTCTTCCCGCGCGAGCGCGAGGAAGAGTGCCTCCTTGTCGCGGAAATGATGAAAGATCGCACCGCGAGAGAGTCCTGTCGACTCCTCGATGCGTTTGACCGTCGCTCCGTCGTAGCCGTACTCGGCGAAGCAATGCCGCGCGCCGTCGAGAATTTCCCGACGACGCGCGGCAAGGCGGTCATCACTGACCTTGGGCACTGCTATCGCCCTGTCAGCTCTTGATCATGTTGCGGAGCACGTACTGCAGGATGCCACCGTTGCGGTAGTAGTCGGCTTCACCGGGTGTGTCGATGCGCACCTTGGCGTCGAACTCGACCTTCGAGCCGTCTTCCTTGGTGGCGGTGACGTGCACCGTCTTCGGCGTGGTGCCGTTGTTGAGCTCCTCGATGCCGGTGATGTCGAAGGTCTCCGTGCCGTCGAGGCCCAGCGACTTGTGCGACTCGCCCTCGGGGAACTGCAGCGGGATCACGCCCATGCCGATGAGGTTCGAGCGGTGGATGCGCTCGAAGCTCTCGGTGATGACGGCCTTGACGCCCAGCAGGCTGGTGCCCTTGGCGGCCCAGTCACGCGAGCTACCGGTGCCGTACTCCTTGCCGCCGAGCACGACCAGCGGGGTGCCCTCCTTCGCGTAGTTCTGCGCGGCGTCGTAGATGAACGACTGCGGAGCGCCTTCCTGCGTGAAGTCGCGGGTGTAGCCACCGGTGACGTCGACGAGCTGGTTGGCCAGGCGGATGTTGCCGAAGGTCGACCGGATCATCACCTCGTGGTTACCGCGGCGGGCACCCAGCGAGTTGTAGTCCTTGCGAGCCACACCGTGCGCGTCGAGGTACTGCGCGGCGGGCGTGCCGGGCTTGATCGTCGAGGCGGGGGAGATGTGGTCGGTGGTCACCGAGTCGCCGAGCTTGGCGAGGACGCGGGCGCCCTTGATGTCGGAGACCGGATCGGCTTCGAGCTTCATGCCGTCGAAGTACGGAGGCTTCCGCACGTAGGTCGACTCGTCGTCCCAGTCGAAGGTCTTGCCCTCGGGGGTCGGCAGGCTCTGCCAGCGCTCGTCGCCCTTGAAGACGTCGGCGTAGTCCTCGGCGTACTGCTCGGGGCTGATCGAGTTCGAGATGGTCTGCGCGATCTCCTCGTTGGTCGGCCAGATGTCCTTGAGGAAGACGTCGTTGCCGTTCTCGTCCTGGCCGAGAGGATCGGACTCGAAGTCGAAGTCCATCGTGCCCGCGAGTGCGTAGGCGATGACCAACGGGGGTGACGCGAGGTAGTTCATCTTCACGTCGGGGTTGATACGACCCTCGAAGTTACGGTTACCCGAGAGCACCGCGGTCGCGGTCAGGTCGTTGTCGTTGATCGCCTTCGAGATCTCCTCGGGCAGCGGGCCCGAGTTACCGATACAGGTGGTGCAGCCGTAGCCGACGAGGTAGAAGCCGAGCTTCTCCAGGTACGGCCACAGGCCCGCCTTGTCGTAGTAGCCGGTCACGACCTGCGATCCGGGGGCCATCGAGGTCTTGACCCACGGCTTGGAGGTCAGGCCCTTGTCGACGGCCTTCTTGGCGAGCAGGCCGGCGCCGAGCATGACCGACGGGTTCGACGTGTTGGTGCAGCTCGTGATCGACGCGATCGTCACGATGCCGTGGTCGAGGATCATGTCGCCACGCTCGGTCGACGACACCTTGACGGGCTTCGACGGCCGACCCTCAGCACCCTTGCTGGCGTTGTGGGCGGGTTCGTAGCCGTCATCGGCGAACGAGAGCTTTGCGCCATTGGGATCGATGGCGGGGGAGTCCGAGGCGGGGAAGCTCTCCGCGTTCGACTCGTCGACACCGTTGTAGGCGGGCGTGTTGCCCTCTTCGACGTAGTTGTGGATGTCCTTGCGGAATGCGTTCTTGGCATCCCAGAGCTCGATGCGGTCCTGCGGGCGCTTCGGGCCTGCGATCGACGGGACGACCGTCGACAGGTCGAGCTCGATGTACTCGGAGTACTGCGGCTCGGTGGCGTCCTTCTCCAGCCACATGCCCTGTTCCTTGGCGTATGCCTCGACGAGGGCCAGGGTCTCCGCGCTGCGGCCGGTGAGCTTCAGGTAGTTGATGGTCTCGCCGTCGATCGGGAAGATCGCGCAGGTGGAGCCGAACTCGGGGCTCATGTTGCCGATCGTGGCGCGGTTGGCCAGCGGGACCTCGGCGACACCGTTGCCGTAGAACTCGACGAACTTGCCGACCACGCCGTGCTTGCGCAGCATCTCCGTGATGGTCAGCACGACGTCGGTCGCGGTGACGCCCGGCTTGGCCGCACCGGTCAGCTTGAAGCCGACGACGCGCGGGATGAGCATCGAAACCGGCTGGCCGAGCATCGCGGCCTCGGCCTCGATACCGCCGACGCCCCAGCCGAGCACGCCGAGACCGTTCTGCATCGTGGTGTGTGAGTCGGTGCCGATGCAGGTGTCGGGGTAGGCGACCTCGGTGCCCTCGGAGTTGGGGCGAACCATGACCGAGCGGGCGAGGTGCTCGATGTTGACCTGGTGCACGATGCCGGTGCCCGGCGGCACGACGCGGAAGTCGTCGAATGCGCCCTGGCCCCAGCGGAGGAACTTGTAGCGCTCTTCGTTGCGCTGGTACTCGATCTCGACGTTGCGCTCGAATGCCTGCGCGTTGCCGAAGGCCTCGATGATGACGGAGTGGTCGATGACCATCTCGGCGGGTGCGAGCGGGTTGACCTTGTCGGGATCGCCGCCGAGTTCCTTGACCGCGTCGCGCATGGTGGTCAGGTCGACCACACAGGGAACGCCGGTGAAGTCCTGCATGATGACGCGAGCCGGGGTGAACTGGATCTCGATGCTCGGCTCGGCCGAGGGATCCCAGTTGGCGATCGCTTCGATGTGGTCCTTGGTGACGTTCGCGCCGTCTTCGGTGCGAAGCAGGTTCTCGGCGAGGACCTTGAGTGCGTAAGGGAGCTTCTCGGTTCCCTTGACAGCGCTCAGCCGGTAGATCTCATACGACTTGTCGCCCACCTCGAGGGTGCCTTGGGCGCCAAAGGAATTGATACTCACGACTTAATCCACTCTCCTCGTGCCGACGGGCTGCGTCGGCGTCGTTCGACGTCTCACGTGTGCGCACGTGGACTGCTTGGCCGGCTCGTCGACGAACGCCGCTCGTCGACTCCGACCGTGACCCGACGGGCTGCGCCGGGTGTTCGAGTGCTGTCGGTGGCGCCGGTGGGTGGTACCGATGCCTCCCTGCCCTCGCGGGGCGGCCACGGGGCCGCCGTGGTCACCGTGTCATCCTAACAGTACGGCTGTACTGTTTACAACACGCGACACGCCCGTTTACCGCCTACCTACAGCATCCTCCATTCTGTCGCATGGCACGAGGCGAGGGTCACGCGGTCGTGTGCGCGTCGGCGACATTTAATGGCTGCGAAACCTTCCCCGGTGACACGCGGGGGTGGGTCCCCGGCCGTGACGACCCATTGGGCAGGATTGTCGTGGCAGCACGCATGTGGTTCGGAGCATGCGGTAGGTGCACGCAGTTTCGAGCAGAACAGAAAGTTGGGTACAGCCGATGAGTCCAGGTCCACAGGGCTACCCCGCGATCATTCCTGCGAATGTCGACATGACGGCCCTGCGGCAAGAGCTGCTTGCCGACCACGTCGCCGCACCCGCCGATCAGGAACCAGCGCTTCGCGCCCTCGTGGCCCGCGCCGAGTCTGACGGGCACGACCTCAACGTGGTCGTTCTGACCGTGCCGCAGCCGAACTTCACCTACTACCGCGACATCGCCACCCAGTTGCAGTCCGAGGTCGGTGGGACCGTACTGGTCATCGGCCCGAACTCGGTCGGTAGCTCGTCGGCCGATTTCAGTCGCGTGGTGCAGGAGCAGGCCATGGACGACCTGACGCTGCAGAATCCGTCCGTCGCCGCCACGCAGATGTACGACGAACTGACGTCGCCGCAGATCGACTGGACGCTCGTGACGCTTCTCCTGGTGGTCGTGACGATCATCGGTGCCGTGCTCGCCCGTGTGCGGACCGTACGTGCGCGTCGGCGCCGCGGTGAGGTCGCGCAACCGGCTGCACAACCGCCGCGATCAGCCGAGTCGACGTCGGGTGACGACGTGGTGTCGGCTACTGAGTCGTCCGCTCGCTGAGACCGGCTGCACCAACCAACCTCGCGAAGCTCGGACCCGGGTCGTACGGCACAACCGGGTCTCGTCGTCGTTCGACGCTCTGTTGCCAATTCGATACCTGGCAAGTCATGTCACCCTTTGGGCTGTTCACGGCATTTTCCCAGGTAATCACCCCTATGTAATTCGTTGCAGCGGTTTTCTCGTGTGTCCGATGTGACGTACGGTTCTCATGTCGCTTGTGTTGCTGTTAGTATCCATTGCACCACATGTGGTAGGTGATGCACGTTGGTTGGTTGGGGAAGACGTGCACCCTGTGTTCGGACATGGAGATGCGTGCGACTCGAGACGGTGCGACTCGAGGCATGACATCGCCGGCGAGGGCGAGGAGTTTCACGTGAGGCGAGTGACCACCGGTGTGGCTCGTGGTACCCCGGGGCGGGGTAGGCCGCGATTCGCACGTCTAGGGGCCGTACTTGCGGTCGCGATACTCAGCGGAATGGGTGCGGGCCAGGCATTGGCCGCTCCCGGCGCTACGGCGCCGAAAAAGCCGACGAGCGCGGTGTCGACGTTGATCAATCAGATCGCGACGGCAAATCAGAACATCAAGGATCTCGACGGAGCGGTCGCCGTTCGCCAGGAGAACGCCAACAGGTCGCTTGCCGATTATCAGAACTCGATCGCGGCGCAGCAGCTGGCCACCCAGGCGGCATCCGGCGCCGAGAACTCTCTCACCAAAGCCAACCGTGCTGCCAAAGACGCCCAGAAATCGTTCGATGCACTGATCCGTGATGTCTATCGGAATGGCACCACGTCGAGTTCGATGACCAAATACGTGTCCTCCGACAATCCCGACAGGGTGCTCGAGCGGATGTCGACGCTCGACCGGCTCGCCCGGAACCAGCAGGACACAATCCGTCGCCTGCAGGTGGCCCGCAACCAACAAGCCAACAGGGTGTCGGCGCTCGAAGCTCTCAAACGGCAGGCGGCGCTTGCCACCTCGGGCGCGGAGCAGCGCAAGAACGACGCCCTTGCCGCCGTACGCGAAGCCCGGTCGGCAATGGTCAACGAACAGCAGCGTCGCAATTCGCTCGTGACTCAACGTGACTCGGTCCAGCAGAAACTCGACAAGCTACGCGGCACGGTCACAACACCCAAGAAGGTCGACGCTCCCGCGCCGACCGACCTGTTGTCGGGACTCTTCCCCGGAATCCCAGGACTCCCGGGACCTCGTCCGAGCGCGCCCGGCGCGACTCAGGTCGAAGGGACGAGTGACAACCAAGCGCTTCAGGTGGCCGCGGAGGCCGCCGCTCGTCTCGCGGGAGACCTTGGCCAGAAGGCGCTCGCGGCAATGGTCGGCCAGGCGCAGATCCCGCACTCGGAACTCCTCGACGAACTCGGCCTCGGGGGTGCGTCGCTGGGCTCCTCCGGTGCTGACAGCATCGCCAGCAGGCTCGGTTCCGGCAGTCTCGGCACGCTGTTCGGCAGCTCCTCGGGTGGCGGTGGGCCGGTGCGTCCTGGTCTGCGTGGCCCTCAGGCCGTCGAGATCGTGGTGAACCGCGCGCTCTCGCAGCTCAACGTGCCCTACGCGTGGGGTGGTGGTGACGCCAACGGTCCCACCCTCGGTATCCGCGACGGTGGTGTTGCCGACAGCTACGGCGACTACAACAAGGTCGGCTTCGATTGCTCGGGTCTCATGATGTACGCGTTCGGCGGCGTCGGTATCCAGCTTCCGCACTACACGGGCTACCAGTACACATCGGGTCCCCAGGTGCCGCTGGCGCAGATGCAGCGTGGCGACATGATCTTCTACGGACCCAATGCGAGTGAGCATGTCGCGCTCTACCTCGGCGACAACAAGATGGTCGAGGCGCGGCAGTCGGGCGACGTCGTCAAGGTGTCGCCGCTGCGGACGGCGGGCGCGATGCCCAACGTGGTGCGCCTGCTCTGATTCCGCACCGAGCCGGATGCCGTGATGCCGCGCCATCCGAACGACCTTCTTGGTGCGTTTTCAGGACGCACGGCTAGGCTGGCTTGCAATCATGTCGGCAACCGATTCTGCGAAGGCACAACGCGGCTGCGCCGGGATCCGGACGAACCTTAGGAGTAGGGGTTGACCTCTTCGCATCCGAACACTGAGCAGGCGCACGCCGCGTCGAACTCGGGCGGGGGAGCGGTGACGCTCAGCGACGACGACGTGAAGCTCGTGGAACGTGCGATCTATGAGGTCAAGCGTGTGATCGTCGGCCAGGATCAGCTCGTCGAGCGCATCCTCGTCGGACTGCTCGCTCGCGGGCACATCCTCCTCGAGGGTGTCCCCGGTGTGGCCAAGACGCTCGCGGTCGAGACGTTCGCCAAGGTCATCGGCGGCAGCTTCTCCCGCGTTCAGTTCACGCCAGACCTCGTGCCAACCGACCTGCTCGGAACGCGCATCTACCGCCAGGGCCGTGAGGAGTTCGACACCGAGCTGGGCCCGGTTGTCGCGAACTTCCTCCTCGCCGACGAAATCAACCGCGCACCGGCGAAGGTGCAGTCGGCTCTTCTCGAGGTAATGGCCGAGCGGCA
This sequence comes from Gordonia sp. UBA7860, assembly GCF_002500165.1. Taxonomy (NCBI): domain Bacteria; kingdom Bacillati; phylum Actinomycetota; class Actinomycetes; order Mycobacteriales; family Gordoniaceae; genus Gordonia; species Gordonia sp. UBA7860. Next base: position 7,373 of record NZ_DLSO01000084.1, read on the forward strand.
CGTCTCGATCGGCGGCACCACCTATCCGATGCCGAGCCCGTTCCTCGTCATGGCGACGCAGAACCCCATCGAGAACGAGGGTGTCTACCCGCTACCCGAGGCGCAGCGCGACCGCTTCCTGTTCAAGATCCTCGTCGACTACCCGTCGGTCGAGGAAGAGCGCGAGATCGTCTACCGGATGGGCAATGTGCCACCGAGCGCGGCGCAGATCCTCGATCCGGAGACGACGATCCGGCTGCAGGAGACCGCGGCCAATGTGTTCGTCCACCATGCTTTGGTCGACTACGTCGTCCGTGTCATCAACGCGACCCGACGTCCCGCCGAACTCGGTCTGCACGACGTCGATTCCTGGTTGTCCTACGGCGCCTCACCGCGCGCGACGCTCGGCATCGTTGCCGCTGCCCGCGCGCTGGCACTGGTCCGCGGCCGTGATTACGTGATCCCCGCCGACATCGTCGAGCTCATCCCCGACGTCCTGCGTCACCGTCTGGTGCTGAGCTACGACGCTCTCGCCGACGAGGTCACAGCCGACCAGATCATCAACCGCATCCTGCAGACCATCGGATTGCCGCAGGTGGGTACACAGCCCGTGCAGCAGCAGTCGCCGCCTATGCAGGCGATGCCGGGTCAGCCCGGCGTCGGACCACAGGCCCCGGGCGTGAACGGCGCACCCGGTCAGAACCCGCAGCAGCCGCAACAGGTACAGCCGGTGAACGGGGCGCAGGGCCGCTACCCGGCGGGGCCGGCCAACCAGACGTCAGCGCGGTATGGCGGCTAACAGCACACTGCCGTCGCTCGAATCAGGCCTGCTCGACGAACCGCAGCTCTCGGCAGCGCTGAAGTCACTCGAACTGACGGTGCGCCGCAAGCTCGACGGCGTGCTGCAGGGCGAACACCAGGGACTGATTCCGGGACCGGGTTCCGAACCGGGAGAGGCACGGCCGTACCAGCCCGGCGACGATATCCGCCGGATGGAGTGGTCGGTCACTGCCCGTACGACCCAACCCCATGTCCGACAGATGATCGCCGACCGCGAGCTCGAGACCTGGCTCGTCGTCGACGCGTCAGCGAGCCTCGACTTCGGCACCGTCGCCCACACCAAACGCGAGCTCGCGGTGGCCGCGTCGTCAGCCATCGTGCATCTCACCTCCGGTGGTGGCAATCGCCACGGCGCGGTGGTGTGCACCGGTGACAAGGTCGTCCGCGTACCCGCCCACGCCGGGCGTGCCCACGACCTGGGTCTGCTGAAGACGATCGCCACCACCCGTCGCGCGGAACCCGGCGTGCGGGGCGATCTCAAGGCAGGACTCGAAGCGCTGCGCCGACCGCAGCGGCGTCGCGGACTGGCGGTCGTGATCAGCGACTTCCTGGGTCCGATCGACTGGGAGCGCTCGCTGCGCGCGATCGGCGCCCATCACGAACTCCTGGCGATCGAGGTTCTCGATCCACGCGATCTGGAATTGCCACCCATCGGCGACGTCACACTCGCCGACGCCGAGTCGGGTGAGATCAGGCAGGTCACGATCACCGAGTCGTTGCGTCGCGACTTCGCCGACGCAGCCAGAGCCCACCAGCAGAAGGTGCATCGGACCATCCGTGGCTGTGGCGGGCCCGTGTTGTCGCTGCGCACCGACCGGGACTGGATCAACGACATGGTGAAGTTCGTGGGGCGTCGTCGCCGCGGACTCGCCGCCGGGGTTGGGTGAGGACGACAGTGTTCTCGCACCCATGGTGGTTGCTCGCGCTCGTCCTCGTCGCCGCTCTCGGCGCAGGCTATTGGTACATGCTCCGGATGCGGCGCCAGCGGGCATTGCAGTTCGCCAACACCGAGATGCTCGACCGCATAGTGCCCGCAGAGCCGCGGTGGAAGCGTTGGCTGCGCCACGCACCCATGGTCGCGCTGCTCTTGGCGTTGGTGCTGCTCGTGGTCGCAGTCGCCGGACCCCAGGCCAACCGCAAGATCCCGCGGAACAAGGCGACGGTGATCCTGGTGATGGACGTGTCGCGCTCGATGAACGCCACCGACGTCGCACCGTCGAGAATCAAGGCGGCACAGTCGGCGGCGAAACAGTTCGCCGACAACCTCACCGACGGCATCAACCTCGGACTGATCTCGTTCGCCGGTACGGCGTCGACGTTGGTCACCCCGACGCCCAACCACGACGCCACCAAGCAGGCGGTCGACAAGTTGCAGCTCGCCGACAAGACGGCGACCGGTGAGGGAATCTTCGCCGCTCTGCAGCAGATCCAGACGCTCAACGCGGTGCTCGGCGGAGACGAGGGCGCACCACCCGCGCGCATCGTGCTGCTCTCCGACGGTAAAGAGACCGTGCCAGACGACCCGGACGACCCGCGCGGAGCCTTCACCGCCGCCCGCAAGGCGAAAGAGGAGAAGATCCCGGTGTCCACGATCTCGTTCGGTACCTCGACAGGAACCGTCGATCTCGAGGGCGATCAGGTTCCGGTTCCGGTCGACGACGAGTCGCTGCGCAAGATCGCCAACCTCAGCGGCGGCCGGTTCTTCACGGCGTCGAGTCTCGATGAGCTGAACAAGGTCTACAGCACCCTGCAGGAGGAGATCGGCTACGAGTACCGCAAGGGCGACGATTCGTGGCCATGGCTGCTCGCCGGCACGATTTTCGTCATCCTCGCCGCGGGCGGTGCGATGCTCATCAACCAGCGATTACCCTGATCGTCGGCGATCATCACCGCATCGACCCTGCCGACGTCACACGCACTCGCAACCGATAGGTTTGTAACCCATGTCGCAGAGCAATGAATCTCCCAGCCGTGTCTCGCGTTCGGTTCTCGTGACCGGAGGCAACCGCGGCATCGGTCTCGCGGTCGCTCGCCGGCTCTCCGCGGACGGTCACAAGGTCGCCGTCACCCACCGCGGCTCCGGCGCCCCCGAGGGCCTGTTCGGCGTGACGTGCGATGTCACCGACACCGCATCCGTCGACGCCGCGTTCAAAGAGGTCGCCGAGCACCAGGGGCCGGTCGAGGTGGTCGTGTCGAACGCGGGTATCACCGCAGACACCCTTCTGATGCGGATGAGCGTCGAAAGCTTCGAAGACGTCGTCGACGCCAACCTGACGGGCGCATTCCGTGTCACCAAGGCCGCGACACGCGACATGCTGCGCAAGCGGTGGGGTCGGTTCATCTACCTCGGTTCGGTCGTCGCGCTGATGGGCACCCCGGGGCAGGCCAACTACGCGGCGTCGAAGGCCGGATTGGTTGGCCTCGCCCGCTCGGTCACCCGCGAGCTCGGCGGACGCAACATCACCGCGAATGTCGTCGCACCCGGCCTCATCGACACCGACATGACCCGGTCGCTGCCCGAGGAGTACACCAAGACGGCCGTCGACCAGGCGATCCCGGCCAAGCGCATGGGGCAGCCGGAAGAAGTGGCCGCAGTGGTCAGCTTCCTCGCGTCCGACGACTCGGCCTACGTCACCGGCAACGTGATCAACGTCGACGGCGGCCTTGGCATGGGCCACTAGACCCCCTCAGCCGCACACCCCCCAGCCTCACACGCACAGACACCATCCACAGACACGCCTACCCGCAGAGGAGCCCAGCACTGTGAGCGGAATCCTGGACGGAAAGACCGTCCTCATCACCGGCATCATCACCGACGCGTCAATCGCGTTCAGCACGGCCAAGGTCGCGCAGGAGCAGGGCGCGAAGGTGATCATCACCGGCATCCCCGAGCGACTGCGACTGATCGACCGCATCGCCAAGCGCCTCCCGCAGGAGGTGCCGCCCGCTATTCCGCTCGATGTCACCGACGAACAGAGCCTCGGCGAGCTCGCCGACAAGGTGCGCGAACTCGCACCCGAGGGGGTCGACGGCCTCGTCCACTCGATCGCGTTCGCACCGAAGACGCTGATGGGTCCCGACGCCGTGCCCTTCCTCGACGGTCCTGGTCCCGACGTCGCGAAGTCGTTCGAGATCTCGGCGTGGAGCTACGCCTCGCTGGCTCGCGCGGCGCTGCCCGTGATGAACGAGGGCGGTTCGATCGTCGGCATGGACTTCGACCCGCGGACCGCGCTGCCGGACTACAACTGGATGGGCGTTGCGAAGGCCGCCCTCGAGTCGGTCAACCGCTACGTGGCACGCGAGGTCGGCTACGCGAAGAAGATCCGTTCCAACCTCGTCGCCGCCGGCCCTATCAAAACGCTTGCAGCCAAGGCGATTTCGGGTACAGCCACCGACGACGCCAAGAAGCTCACCATGCTCAACACCTACTGGGACGGCGCGTCGCCCATCGGTTGGGACGTCAACGATCCGGTAGTGGTCGGTAAGAGTGTGTGCACCCTGCTCAGCGATTGGCTGCCCGGCACAACGGGCTCGATCGTGTACGTCGACGGCGGAGCCAGCCACAACACCTGGTTCCCGGAGAACTTCCTCAGCGAGTGACTTCGCAGAGCTCGAGCACACAGAACAGCACGGCATTCGACGCCGTGCTGTTCCTCTCGTTCGGCGGACCCAACGGGCCCGACGAGGTGATGCCATTCCTCGAGAACGTCACGCGCGGTCGAGGCATCCCGCGTGAGCGACTGGAGGCCGTCGCCGAGCACTACTACCACTTCGGTGGGGTGTCGCCGATCAATCGACTCAACCTGGACATGATCGAGTCGTTGCGTGCCGAACTCGCGCGACGGCGACGCGACCTTCCGGTCTACTTCGGCAACCGCAACTGGGAGCCGATGGTTGAGGACACCGTCGAGCAGATGTACGCCGACGGTCATCGGCGGGTGCTCGTGTTCCCGACCTCCGCCTGGGGCGGTTACTCGGGATGCCGTCAGTATCACGAGGACATCGCCCGCGCCCTCGACGCTCTCGCCGCCCGCGTCCCCGCTTCGGCTGACGACCCGTTGCTGCTTCGCAAGCTCCCGCAGTACTGGGCCGAGCCGTCTTTCGTCGACGCCGGCGCCGACGCGGTACGTCGCGCGGTGGCTTCGCTGCCCGCTTCGGACACGCCCACTCATCTCGTCTTCACCGCGCACTCCGTACCGATGTCGGCCGACGCGGCGTCCGGGCCCGTCGACGACACCGCCGAGCGCACCGGCGACACCACGAATGGTGAAGGCATCGCAGCCGGTGGCGGTCGGCTCTACTCACGGCAGGTGCGCGCGGCGTCGAACGCCGTCGCCGAGGCACTCGCGGGTGCAGCGCAGTCCGATGTCGACCAGGTCTGGCAGTCGAGGTCTGGCCCGCCACAGATCCCGTGGCTCGAGCCCGACATTTGCGACCACCTCGAATCACTCTCTGCGGCAGGCGTTTCCAGAGTGGTGGTGAGTCCCGTCGGATTCATCTCCGATCACCTCGAGGTGGTGTGGGACCTCGACAACGAGGCCGCGGAAGTCGCCGAGAAACTCGGGATGGAGTACGCGCGTGCCGACAGCGTGGGAACCGATCCGCGTTTCATCACGATGATCGCCGACCTCATCGACCGCTACGCCGACGGCGGGGGTGACCTGCGGGCACTCGGGTGCGCCGACAACGGTGCGACGTGCCGCCCGAACTGCTGCGTCCCGGTGCGCCGACCCCAGCGGGCCTAGCAGTGGGGTCGGGGTCGGAGGTAGACGACGATGCGGTCGCGACGTCGTTCACCGACCTCGTGGCCGACGGCGCGGCCGCCGACGTGTCGGGTTGGGATTTCTCGTGGTTGGACGGACGCGCAACCGAGGAACGCCCACCGTGGGGTTACGCGCGTGCTCGAGGTCTTCGATCTTCGCACCGCCCGACTCCGCATCGAGATCTTCGACGTCGCCGCGGTGATCTATCTCCTGAGAAAGATTGTGTGGTGGGTCCCCGGATTCACGGTGGACGGATATCGGGGCCGGCTTCGCGAACTACACGAGCAGATCCAGCGGGAGGGGCCGTTCGTCGCCCACTCCACACGTCACCTCATCGAGGCACGCCGACGCTGACGACGGCTTTACGGGATCGTCGGTACGTACTCGGAGATGACCCGATTGACCGCGGCGCCGCGTGCGGCGCGGGCAAGCGAGACCAGGCGTCGTAATTCGCCGTCGCCGGAATGCAATTCGTTCGACGTCGCGCCGAAGGTGACGTCACCTCGACCGGCGACGGTCACGATTGCCTCGATCTGAGCGGCGGTATCGATCACTCTGCTCGCACGGGTGTCGTCGTGGGGCGGGAGGTCGACCTGATTGCGCAGCGTGAGCGCGCGGACGGAGCCGCGCAGGTCGGCGGGAGGATTACCTGCGCGCGAGCCGACCCGGGTCGCCAGGGCCGCTGCCTCCGAGACCGATTGCCGCAGTTGATATTCCACTTCTCCGACGGGTGCCGATGGGTCCGCGGGCAGCGGGGCGGAGTAGCGGTACACAGACCACCGGCATACGTCGGCATCGAGGTCGGGGACGAGCGCGAGGGGACCTGCGCGCTTTCCGATCTCATCGTCGACCAGCAACACTTCACCCGCTGCGAAAGACGCAGAGGTGGCAGGTCCCGGGGGCAGTCCGTGCGGGTCGCCCGCTGACGGCAGTCGCACCGACATCGCCGTGGCACCACGGAGGAGGGCGAGGAGTCCGAGAACGCCGTCGTCGCCGACGCGTGGGTGGTCGGTATGGTCGTCAATCAGATGGTGATCGGCGAAGATCGCGAGTGTGTCAGCCACATCGTCGGGTGAGCATCGGCCTGCCAGCCACGCCGCGGCCCAGCCACCGAGCGCGCATGCGGGCCACGCTCGCGTCACGGTGTGGTCGGTACTGGTCACGAGGAATCACGATACCGATGGCTGCTCACGCGCGCTGCGCGCACCGACCTCACACGCGTAGGTCGCGTCGACTCCAACACGTCCACGGGGTGCCCGGCGTGGCGACGCCCAGCGAGTCCGGTCTGCCCTTAGCGTGTCCGGGGTGAGCGACGATCGATATGGACGAGACGTGCTGGCGACGCCGCGCCGGGCCAAGCCGCGACCACCCGAGGTGGCGGCCGAACGTGACCTGGTCGTCGAGGACGCCACAACAGGCTTCTGCGGTGCCGTCATCGGACTGGAGAAGAGCTACTCCGGAGATCTCGTGCGACTCGAGGACCGTCATGGACAGTCGCGCGTGTTCCTGATGCTGCCGGGGGCGTTTCTCATCGACGGCAAGCCGGTGACGCTCGTGCGGCCACGGACCCGCGGGCCGCAGGCCCCATCACGCACCGCGTCCGGATCGCGGGCGCTGCCGCAACAACGTGCACGGCAAGCCAGGGCGAGTCGACTCTTCGTCGAGGGTGTGCACGACGCCACGCTCATCGAGCGCGTATGGGGCGCCGACCTCCGCGCCGAAGGCGTCGTCGTGGAGAGCCTCGACGGACTCGACAATCTCGAATCCGCGCTGGCGGAGTTCGGTCCGGCACCGCATCGGCGGGTCGGCGTCCTCGTCGATCATCTCGTTGCCGGCTCCAAAGAAGAACGGCTGACGGCAGAAGTCGGTGACAACGTGCTGGTGTGCGGACATCCCTACATCGACGTCTGGCAGGCGGTGAAACCGTCGTCGGTACGCATCGCCGCGTGGCCCGATGTCCCGCGCGGTGAAGACTGGAAAAGCGGCATCTGCGCCCGCCTGCGGTGGGGAACTCCGCAGGATGGTTGGCGTCGAGTTCTGGCCGGCGTCAACGACTTTCGCGATCTCGAGGTCCCGTTGCTACGGTCGGTGGAAGAGCTGATCGACTTCGTGACACTCGCACCTGACGACGACTGATCGGGCTACGCAGTTCTGCTCGACGTCCGGTTTGTCGGATTCGTTCTGGCACAATGAATATATGAGCGCACTGATCTGGCTTGCCGCCGCGGTCGTGCTGCTGATCGGAGAGATCTTCAGTGGCGATCTCGTCCTTCTCATGCTCGGCGGTGGGGCTCTTGCGACCGCGGGAGTCGACGCCGCGTTCGACCCGCCGATATGGGTCGACGGCGTGGTCTTCGCCGTGGTGTCGATCCTCCTCGTCGCTCTGGTGCGGCCGATTGCCAAGCGCCACATGTTGAGTCGCCCACGGGTGCTGACCAATACCGAGGCGCTCGAGGGTAAGCGCGGCATCGTGACCGAGCAGGTCGACGGCAGCGACGGCCGGGTCAAGATCGGCGGCGAGATCTGGTCGGCGCGCTCGATGGATCCGGCCGAGACCATCGAGCCGGGCGAGCATGTGACGATCGTGCAGATCGACGGCGCGACCGCTGTCGTCTGGAAGGGATGAATGGCAATGGAATACATCGGCCTGGCCGTGGTGATCCTGCTGGTGCTCCTCGTTGTGGTGGTCCTGGCGAAATCGGTAGCACTGATTCCGCAGGCCGAGGCCGCGGTGATCGAACGGCTCGGTCGCTACACGCGAACCGTCTCCGGTCAGTTGACGCTCCTGCTGCCGTTCATCGATCGCATTCGCGCACGGGTCGACATCCGTGAACGTGTCGTGTCGTTTCCGCCGCAGCCGGTGATCACCGAGGACAACCTGACCCTGTCGATCGACACGGTCGTGTACTTCCAGGTGACCAACCCGCGGTCGGCGGTTTACGAGATCGACGACTACATCGCGGGTGTCGAGCAGCTCACCATCACCACGTTGCGCAACGTCGTCGGTGGCATGACTCTCGAGGAGACGCTGACCTCTCGTGACTCGATCAACGGGCAGCTGCGTGGTGTCCTCGACGAGGCGACCGGCAGGTGGGGCTTGCGAGTGGCTCGCGTCGAACTGAAGTCGATCATGCCGCCTCCGTCGATCCAGGAGTCGATGGAGAAGCAGATGAAGGCCGACCGGGAGAAGCGCGCGACGATCCTCGCCGCCGAGGGCCAGCGTGAGTCGGCGATCAAGACGGCCGAAGGTAACAAGCAGAGCCAGATCCTCGCGGCGGAGGGCGCCAAGCAGGCTGCGATTCTCGGCGCGGAGGCCGACCGGCAGTCCCGGATCCTGCGCGCGCAGGGCGATCGCGCGGCGGTCTACCTGCAGGCGCAGGGCGAGGCGAAGGCCATCGAGAAGACCTTCGCGGCGGTGAAGTCGAGCAAGCCGACGCCCGAGGTTCTCGCCTATCAGTACCTTCAGCAGATTCCGGAGATGGCCAAGGGTGAGGCGAACAAGGTCTGGGTGCTGCCCACCGATTTCGGGTCGGCGCTGCAGGGATTCGCGAGGTCGTTCGCCCAGCAGGGTGATGACGGAGTGTTCCGGTACGAGCCCAACCACGACGAATCAACCCCGGAGGTCGACGACGCCGAGACGGAGGACTGGTTCTCCCTCGCATCAGACCCCAAGGTCGCGCAGGCGGTTGCGGAGGCCGAGGCTGTCGCGCGTACGCCGGTCGCCCCCGAGGTGACTGCGCGTCCCGTGCGGTCGTCGCTGCCGTACGCCGAGCCCCAACCTGCCGCGAACGATTTGGCCGACACCGCGTCTCCCGCTACGACGGCCGACGATGAGGCGCTGCGAACCGAGTGAGGCCGCGCTTACGCAGTGGTCGACTGCTCGCGTACCGGTAGTCGGACGTCGACGATCAGTCCGATGACCCCGACGGCGAAGAAGGTCGCGCTCAAGAGCATGAGCAGAGGATTGCGCTCGCCGGTGAGGGCATTACCGAGCAGGACCACCGCGACGGTGCCCGGCGCAGACGCGATGACCGACGCGGTCAGGTAGGGGAGTAGCCGCACGGACGAGAGCCCGGCGCACCAGTTCAACAACCAGAACGGACAGATCGGGATCAATCGCAGCGATCCGATCGCCAGCCAACCCCTGGCGGCGAGTCTTTTGTCGATTGTCATGACGACAGGACGATGCAGAAACGGCGTGATCCGATTACGTCCGGCCCACCGTGCGAGCAGAAATCCCAGCGTCGCGGCCACTGCGGTCGAGATTAGTGCGCCGATGAGTCCGACGACGGGCCCGAACAGCACGCCCGCGGACACCGTGAACACGGTGCGGGGGATGGGAAATACGGTGACGAGCGCGTACGCGAGGAAGAAGACCCAGACGAACCCCGGTCCGAGGTCCTCGCCCCAACTACGGACGCTCGCGACCGTCGGCACGGGGACCAGGTACGACGTGACCAGCACAGCGCACACCGCGATGAACGCGATGACCGCGTTGCGGACCAGACGTCTGCGTGCCGCACGGTCCCCGACATCCTGTGTAGGCGTCGGGGACACGGTCTCTGAGGGCACCGGGTAACTCTACTCGTCGTCCCTTGTGGCGAACTGCTTCCATGGAGCGCTTACCCGACCGAGCGAACGATCGGCTAAGGTTCGGTTACGCGCCCAACAGGAGCATCACGGAGGTTAGCCAGACCACATGAATGATCAGCCTGTGCAGTCAGACCCGGCACTCGACGAGGCCTACCAACACTGGTCGGAGTCGGCGGCTGCGGTGCTCGCCAAGTCGCGACGTGTCGACGTCGCCGACCTTCCCGATACTCCGGAAGCCCTGCTGTCGACCTCGACAGCCGACGGCCTCACGGTGCGGCCGCTCTACACCCGCAAGGACGAAACCCCCGAGCCCGGACTGCCCGGGGCGTTTCCCTTCGTTCGAGGTGCAGATCCCGCGCGCGATGTGACGGCCGGTTGGCGAGTCACCGAACGATTCGGCGACGACCCGACGGTCGACGCAGCGGCGGTCAACACCGAGATCCTCGAGGCGATGAACAACGGCACCAGCGGCCTGTGGATCGCGGTCGGCGGGGCTGTGGCAGCCGATGACCTCGCCACGGTGCTCGACGGCGTCTATCTCGATCTCGCGCCGGTGACGCTCGACGCCGGGGCCGACGGAATCGCGGCGGCCGAGGCATTCGCTGCGATCCGTGCGGGCGCGCCGGAGCCGCCGGTGACCACCGCACCCACGGTCGGCACCACGCATTCGCTGGGACTCTCGCCGTTGACTGCGGCGTACAGCGGCCGACCGACCGTGGACGCGGCGCAGGCCACGGCGCTGGCAGTCTCGAATCCCGACCCCGCCCTGCGTGCGTTCCGCGTCGACGGTGCCGACTTTGCCACCGCAGGCGCCGACAACGGCCTCGAGATCGCGCTCATCGTCGGAGCGGCCCTCACACATCTGCGTGACCTCACCGACGCCGGATTGACCCCGGCGCAGGCGTTGACCCAGGTGTCGTTCGGTGTGTCGGTAGACGACGACCAGTTCGCATCCATCGCTAAACTGCGTGCGCTGCGTAAGATCTGGGCGCGCGTGGCCGGTGTCGTCGGCGCGCCGGAGGTCGGTGGTGCGCTCACCCACGCGGTGACAGCACTCTCGATGTACTCCCAGCGGGATCCCTGGGTGAACATGCTGCGCAGCACGGTTGCGGCATTCGGCGCGGGTGTCGGTGGCGCCGACCAGGTGAGCGTCCTGCCCTACGATGCCGCGCTGCCTGCATCGAAGCGTACGTCGGGGTCGACGTTCACCCGACGTATCGCCCGCAACACCCAACTGTTGCTTCTCGAGGAATCGAACGTCGGCCGCGTCCTCGACCCGGCGGGCGGCTCGTGGTTTGTCGAAAGCCTCACCGACGACCTCGCATCCAACGCGTGGGCGGTCTTCACCGACATCGAAGCGGCCGGTGGCTACCGCGCCGCACTCTCGTCGGACTGGGTCGCCGACCGTATCGGCGAATCCCTGGCACGACGCGACGTTGAGGTGGCGCACCGGCGTAAGCCGGTCACCGGCGTGAGCGAATTCCCCAACCTCGACGAGAAGCCGCTCGGCCCCGACACCGCAGACGCAACCGCCCTCGCGACCGGCGGTCCGCGGCTCGCACGGGTGGGACGTGCATTCGAGGAATTGCGCGACCGATCCGACGCCGCGCTCGCCGACACCGGACGTCGTCCGACGGTGCTGCTGCTGCCGCTAGGGAGCGTCGCAGAACACAACGGTCGTACCACTTTCGTGGCGAACCTCCTTGCCGCAGGCGGTATCGCGGTCATCAACCCCGGACCGGTGACCGCCGACGACATCGCCGACCTCGCAACGGCGGCCGACACCCCGATCGCGGTCATCTGTGGAACCAAGCAGCGCTATGCCGACGACGGGCCTGCCGCACTTGCGGCGGCACGCGCGGCCGGAATCGGCAATGTGCTTCTCGCCGGCCCTGAAAAGGAGTGGCCTGCAACCGAATCCGAAGCGCAGGCGAAGCCCGACGGGTCGCTCCGTGTCGGTATCGACGCCGTCGCCACCCTGAACGATCTCTTTGACACGCTGACCACATCGACCCCGGCCGGGTCGAACACCTCGGGAGCCTCGGCATGACCGAAACACAGCAGACGGGTACGCAGCAGACGGGAACCATCGGTAGCTTCGCCGACGTCGATCTCGACGGCGCAGGCGATTTCGCGGCCACCGCGGGGTCGTCGGATGTCGCCGACGCGATCGACACGCTCGCAGCGGCAAATGGCTACACGACGGAGCAGGTCATCTGGAGCACACCCGAACAGATCGACGTCAAGCCCATCTACACCCGGGCCGACCGCGACGCCGTCACCCGCGACGCCGAGCACCCCTATCCGCTCGACTCCATCCCCGGCGCCGCCCCCTTCATCCGGGGTCCATACCCCACGATGTACGTGAACCAGCCGTGGACGATTCGTCAGTACGCGGGCTTTTCGACGGCCGCGGAGTCGAACGCCTTCTACCGACGCAACCTGGCGGCCGGGCAGAAGGGTTTGTCGGTCGCCTTCGACCTCGCAACCCACCGCGGCTACGACTCCGACCACCCGCGCGTCGCAGGTGACGTGGGTATGGCGGGCGTCGCGATCGACTCGATCCTCGACATGCGTCAGCTCTTCGACGGCATCGACCTGGGCGCAGTCTCGGTGTCGATGACGATGAACGGCGCCGTGCTGCCCATCCTGGCGTTGTATGTCGTTGCCGCCGAAGAGCAGGGTGTGCCGCCGGAGAAGTTGGCCGGGACCATCCAGAACGACATCCTCAAAGAGTTCATGGTCCGCAACACCTACATCTATCCGCCCAAGCCCTCCATGCGGATCATCTCCGACATCTTCGCCTACACCAGCGCGAAGATGCCGAAGTTCAACTCGATATCGATCTCCGGCTATCACATCCAGGAGGCCGGAGCGACAGCCGATCTCGAACTCGCCTACACGCTTGCCGACGGCGTCGAGTACATCCGCGCAGGCATCGAGGCCGGCCTCGACATCGACAAGTTCGCGCCCCGACTCTCGTTCTTCTGGGGCATCGGCATGAACTTCTTCATGGAGGTCGCCAAGCTTCGCGCCGCACGGCTGCTGTGGAGTGAGCTGGTGGCGCAGTTCAGCCCCAAAAACCCGAAATCGCTGTCGCTGCGCACACACTCGCAGACCTCCGGATGGTCGCTGACGGCGCAGGACGTCTTCAACAACGTGGCACGCACCTGCGTCGAGGCAATGGCTGCGACGCAGGGCCACACGCAGTCGTTGCACACCAACGCGCTCGACGAGGCCATCGCTCTGCCGACCGACTTCTCGGCCAGGATCGCCCGCAACACGCAGCTACTGCTCCAACAGGAGTCGGGCACCACGCGTCCCATCGATCCGTGGGCGGGGTCGAATTACGTCGAGTGGCTCACCGCGCAACTCGCCGACAAGGCTCGTCGCCACATCGCGGAGGTGGAGGAGACCGGCGGCATGACGCAGGCCATCAACGAGGGTCTGCCGAAACTCCGCATCGAGGAGGCCGCCGCCCGCACACAGGCGCGCATCGACTCCGGGCAGCAACCACTGATCGGCGTGAACAAGTACCGAGTCGACGACGACGAGGAGATCGAGGTCCTCAAGGTCGAGAACTCCAAGGTGCGGGCCGAGCAACTCGAGAAGCTGAAAAGGCTTCGGACACAACGCGATCAGGCCGCGGTCGATGCTGCACTTGCCGATCTCACCCGCGCCGCCGCGTCGACCGACACCTCGGGTGGTCTGGACAACAACCTGATGGCTCTCGCGATCGAGGCGGCACGTCATCAGGCGACCGTCGGCGAGATCTCGGCCGCCCTGGAAAAGGTCTATGGTCGCCATCAGGCGCAGATCAAGACCATCAGCGGGGTGTACCGGCATGAGGCAGGCGACGTGAGCAACATCGACGCGGCGACCGACATCGTTCGACGTTTCGCGGAGGCGGAGGGTCGACGACCCCGCGTGCTCGTCGCGAAAATGGGTCAGGACGGCCATGATCGCGGACAGAAGGTGATCGCGACCGCCTTCGCCGACCTCGGCTTCGACGTCGACGTCGGCCCCCTGTTCGCCACGCCGGAAGAGGTCGCCGCGCAGGCTGCCGACAACGACGTCCACGTCGTCGGGGTGTCATCGTTGGCGGCGGGTCACCTCACCCTGGTACCTGCGCTCCGTCAGGCGTTGGCCGACGTCGGTCGCGAGGACATCATGATCGTCGTCGGCGGCGTCATCCCGCCGGGCGATTTCGATGAGCTCTACGAGGCAGGTGCGGCCGCCATCTTCCCGCCCGGCAGCGTGATCGCCGATTCCGCCGTCGAGTTGATCTCCAAGCTCGCAAGCAGCCTCGACATCGAGTTGCCAGAGGTGGCTGCCGGTTAATGGGAGTGCAACGTCGGGTTGATGTTCAGGCGCTGACCGACGGTGTGCTCGGTGATCGTCGCGCCGATCTCGCGAGGGCGATCACCTTGGTCGAGTCAACGCGACCGGATCACCGTGCGGCGGCACAGGAGTTGCTGTTGGCGCTCACCCCGCATGCCGGGAAGTCGTTTCGCGTGGGGATCACCGGTGTGCCCGGCGTCGGCAAGTCGACGACGATCGAAGCGCTCGGCATGCACCTCATCGAGCAGGGCCACCGCGTCGCGGTTCTGGCAGTCGACCCGTCGTCGACGCGCACGGGTGGTTCGATACTCGGCGACAAGACACGCATGGGCACGCTCGCCGTGCACCCCGACGCCTACATCCGCCCGTCTCCGACGTCGGGCACACTCGGTGGCGTCGCGAAGGCAACCCGCGAGAGCATCGTGCTCGTCGAGGCCGCCGGATTCGACGTCGTGCTCGTCGAGACGGTCGGCGTCGGTCAGTCGGAGGTGACCGTCGCCAACATGGTCGATACCTTCACGTTCCTCACCCTCGCGCGGACAGGCGATTCGCTGCAGGGCATCAAGAAGGGCGTGCTCGAACTCGCCGACGTCATCGTGGTGAACAAGGCCGACGGCTCGCATCTGACCGAGGCCAAAGGGGCTGCGCGCGAACTGAAGAACGCGCTCAAGCTGATCTATCCGCACGACGCGCTGTGGGTGCCACCCGTCCTGACGATGAGCGCACTCGAGAACACCGGCGTCGACGACTTCTGGCAGGCCGTCGAGCGCCATCATTCCGTGCTGGTCGACGCGGGCGAGTTCGACGCGAGGCGCAGCCGCCAGCAGATCGACTGGACGTGGACGATGGTGCGCGACGAGTTGCTCAATCGCCTGGCGGCCAGCCCGGAGGTCGCCGGGATCCGCAGTGACGTCGAAGCGCGTGTCGGATCCGGCGACCTGACGCCCGCCCTGGCTGCGCAGGAAATCCTCGCCTCCTTCGATCGTCGGTGACCGAAGGGCCATCGACGGCGAGACCCAGATGACCTGCTACGTTGCTTAGGGTCGCCTAATGTCGGGCGCCGTGTCTGTAAGGAAGGCGGTCTCATGCGTTCTCTGGCCAGGATCCCGCGGCGTCGTTTCGCCGCGATGCTTGGGTCGGTGGTATCCGTACTCGTCGCGGTGGTGATCGGGTTGGTGCCCACGCTCACCGCAACCCCCGCTGCTGCAGCGCCTGCCACCGCGGGCACGGTGCTCAGCGCCGAGGACATCACCGACAGGCCGGACGCGAAGGTCGCAGGTGCGGGCAAAGTTGTTGCCGTGACCTACCTTTCGCCGCAGAGTGACGGCACGCTCGTGCCCGTGCGTGCCACGATCATGATTCCCGCGGTCGCCGCACCGAAGGATGGCTATCGCGTCCTGGCCTACGGTCACGGCACCGCGGGCCTCGGCGACGACTGCACCGTCACCGACCGCATGGGGCATCAGGGGCGCTACGACTCCTGGCTTGGTCCGTGGCTCAAGAAGGGCTATGTCATCGCGGCGACCGAGTACGCGGGTATCGGCGGCCCCGGTGTGCACGCCTACCTCGACGGCGACATCGCAGGCAAGAACATCCTCGATTCCGTTCGCGCGGCGCGCGTCGTGACCCCACAGTTCACCGGAGTGCAGACCTCGAAGGGCTTTGTGTCCACGGGTGGTTCGCAGGGTGGACACGCCGCGTTGTGGGCGGGTCATCTCACGCCGTCGTACGCTCCCGAGTTGACCAATGTCGGTGTCGCCGCGACCTCACCGCCCGTCGACATCGCCGACTACTTCTCGGCGATCCGACCGGGCGTTCCGCCGGTCGAGGTGCCCGACTACGTCACCTACTTCTCGTACGTGCTCGCGGGACTCAAGGTCGCGCGACCCGATGTGGACGTCGATTCCTACCTGACCCCGCAGGGGCGCAAGGTCGTGAAAGACGCGCAGACGCTGTGCTACCCGAATCAGGGTCGCGCGACAAAGGGGATGACCGTCGGGCAACTCGTTGCGAAGCCGTTCAACGAGGGTCCGCTGATCCCGGCTTTGCGCTCGGTGACGTACGTCCCCGAAAAGGGTTATCCAGCACCGATTCTGCTCCAGCAGGGCGCACTCGATCCGGTGGCATTCGCGCCGCTGACACAGCGGTGGGTTGACCGCGCGAAGGCGAACGGCGTCAATGTCGATCTGCGGACCTACCAGGCCGGCCACGGCGTCGGTGTCTACGCGGAAACGAACGCGCTGGCATGGTCCGAAGGGCTCCGCTGGCCGACGGCCTGATCGCAGCGCGTCAGCGCTACAACGATCTACAAAGACTGCGTCCCGCTCA
>NZ_DLSO01000088.1:0-12977 GCF_002500165.1 Gordonia sp. UBA7860
CGCGGCGTCGGCCACCGATGCGAACTCGACTGTTGCTCAGCAACAGTCGTCCGACGGGTCGACGTGGTGGAAGGTCATCGCCGTCGTCAGCCTGGTGATCGCCGCCGCCGCGGTATTTGCCGTCGCGGCGCTGTGGCGCCGGTTGGGCGGGAACAACACGCCGAGAAGCGAAAGTTCGACCGCGCCAGAGAGTTCCGGCGACTCAGAGGCTCTAGCGAAGACAGAGACCGCAGAGCACGCGGGCGTCGGGTCGAAGGCCGCCGCCGACCATCGGTGATCGGCGGGCGGGGCGCGAGGTGCGCCGAAAAAAGTTGTCCACAAATTCCTCCAGCCCGGCCGCTGCCGTGCCGGATTTGTCGGTACTCCTTCGTACACTTGTGCCCATAGGTTCGATCGCCGCGGAGGGGAGGTTATTCAGATGTCCAGTGTGTTGACGTTCACCGATCCGGATGCCGACGCCGCCACGATCAGATCCATGTCGCGAGAGGAGCTCACCGAGACGGGCCGGGAGTTGTTGCGCGAGTCCCGCAAGCACGAGGCTCGGACGGTCCTTGCGGGCGCGGCTCTGGCTGAGCGGGTGTATCGCGAGCACCTCGCCGGTCGGTCCGAGACCAGTGTGTGGGGTTCGGTGATCGAGCATGCAGAGAAACTCGGACGAGCCGAAGTCTCTCTGCAATTCGGTGTCTCTCGAAGCAAGGCCGGGAGTTGGGTGACGTTGGCGGATCTCCTCGAGAAATTCCCGCTCATCCGCGCCGGCTATCTGAACGGCGACTACTCCACCAACCGGGCCTCGATCATGGCGCGCGCTGCCCAACGTGGTGGAGACATCGATCCCGACTGCATCGAGGGTGATGACTCGGAGATGTCGTTCGAAGAGATCGTCTTGGACTATGGGGCCCGCGCCACCACCGACCCGGTGCTGTCCCAACAGCTCGACGCCGCGTTGATCTCGATGAGTCCCGACAGTGTCACCGAGGAACGCGACACCATCGCCGAGTTGGTGGGTGACGTCACCATCACCGCGGAGGTTGCGGGCCACTCCAACCTGGATGCGGTCATCCCCGCTCACTATGGGGTGTTCCTCAAATCGCAGATCGACGCGCTGATCGATGAACGCACCTGCCGCAAAGATCCCCGTCGGCTCGGGCCACTGCGAGTGATCGCGCTCGGCGAGATCACCGGCGTACCGGGAGCGCACCTCACCTGCGACTGCGGCCTCGACACCTGCCCAGCACGGAACGCCCTGCTGCCTGAGCCCGCCGACGATGACATTCCTGAAGCCCGGGACGTCGAGACTTCCAGTGCGCCGGAACCTTGCGACGCACACCAACGTGTCGAACCCGCCGACGCGGTGGAGCCCGTCGCCGAACCCGAGGCTCCCGACCCGACCGATCCCCACACCCCAACTGAGGCACCGGTCCCGTTCGGACGAGCCATGGTGATGCCCGATGCACCCGTGCTGACAGTGCTCACGGACCCCGACGGTGTGCTTGTACCCCGGTTACAGGGATACGGGCCGATCGACCCCACCTATGCGATCACCCTCGCCGACGTCGCGAAGACCATTCACTACCCCGAATCCGTACGTGCCGCCGGACCACTCATCCCGCTGATCTCCGACCGACCCCAGGCACCACCGGCCGATCCGACCGGACACGGTTCTCACACCGTGCCACCACCTGGGGCATTGACCTATGCACCCAGCGCCACGTTGCGCGCCGAGGTGCTCGCCAATGACGCCTGGTGCCGATACCCGTTCTGCGGCATGCCCTCTCACCTGTGCGACCTCGACCACTGGCGACCCTTCAACCACACCGACCCCGAGGCCGGCGGCTGGACGGTACTCGACGACCTCATCCCACTGTGCCGGGCCGATCACCAGCGGAAACATCTTGGAGAGTGGGTTCCGACGCTCCACACCGACCGAAGAGTGGAATGGCGAAGCCGGCGCAGCGGCCAGGTGATCGTCACCTACCCGCGGTGACATGGTTTCGCGATGAGCGGGAACCGCACTGGCACCAATGAATCCGGCCCCGCCGGGACGATGTTCCTCGTCCCGGCGGGGCCGGTTCTTAGTAGCGGGGACAGGATTTGAACCTGCGACCTCTGGGTTATGAGCCCAGCGAGCTACCGAGCTGCTCCACCCCGCGTTGGTGAACACCACGTTACAGGTGCGTTCGACGCAGATGCAAATCCATTGCGCCAGCCGGTCTGACCTGCGGCGATGCGTCGAAAAGTGGCTTCGGCGAGCGTCGTGGTGACCGACGTCACGACGACCGCACGCCCATCAGGCCCGCGAGTTGCTGCGCGAGCGGATTGAGGTTGAGCTTGTCGGGGTCCTTCTTCGGCGTCGAGTCCCACGGCTGCGGGATGTCGGGGTTGGCGGTTGAAACTCGTTGTGCGCCACGGACGGCCGTCGGGTTACCGAAGGGCGCTGTGCAGTGCGCCTCTGTGTTGAACGGGAACTCGTCGTAGTTGATGTCGAAGGTCGGCTTCTCACGTCGAACCCGCGCGAGCATCGCGTCGGTCGACTCATAGCCCTGCGTGCACGCCGGCGGGTTATTGGTCTCCAGCACCACACCGAAGTGGATCTGACCGTCACCCGGCGCCGTCGTATGCCCCTGTGCCGACAGCAGACTGAGCATCGCGAAGGTATTGCCGATGTTGTAGCCGGCGGGCTCGATGGTGCGGGCCACCTCAGAGAGTTGACCGACCACCTTGCCGATATCGCCACCGTTGCGCTGGATGAGTGTGGAGATCTGCGTGGCCGAGGTCGTTCCCGTTGTCAGCAGCCTGCGCAGATCGGGATCCGACGACGCGAGCGTCGCGGTGATCAGATCAAGGCTGCGCGACCACGCCAGGATCTGATCCGACTGCGCCTCTTGCGTCGCGAGAACGGAGTCCGCCGAATTGATCAGCGAGATCGCCTGCGGCAGTGAGTCAACCCCGGCGCGCGAGAGCTTCCCCAGCGAGTCGACGAGCCGCGTGAGGTTATCCGCCTGCCCGTTGAACGCCGCGCCGAGCTGGGTGATCACGGTGTGCAGATCGTCGATCGGAATCGACGAGGTGAAGTCGAGCGCCGACGACACGACGTCCTCGATCGGCGGCGGGACAGAGGTCTTCGTGATGACCGATCCGTCGTGCAGGTACGGCCCGGAACCCGACTGCGGCCGTAGATCGATGTACTGCTCACCGATGGCCGACCGATTCGCCACCACGGCAACCGAATTCGCGGGAATGTCGGGTCCGGAAGATTCGAGAATCAACGGGACAGTCACCCCGTCCGACCTGAGCGTCAGTGTGCCGACACGACCGACGGGCACGCCCATGTAGGTGACCTCGGCGTTGGTGAAGATGCCACCGGAATCCGGCAGATGAGCGTCGACCGTGTAGATCCCCACGCCGACAACACGATTGAGATGCACATAGCGGATGCCCGCGAAGATCGACACCACAAGTCCGGCGATGATCAGCACAGCGATCTGGATTCGAGCGAGCCGACTCAGCGGTGGCATCTTCCCCGACCTCCCCAACGAACAATCAGCACCCGGCTAATCGAGCACTCGCGATTGTCACATTAGCCATCGTCATCGAAGATCCTTGCATCGTGAACGATCGATGTGACGGTCCCGTGAACCACGGCTTTCAGTGCGCCAGAGCACATTTCGGCTCCCAATGAGATCGGCGAGACAAGACCCCACAACGACGCTCGGCGCCGGACCGCTATGGTCCGACGCCGAGAGTCACCGTTGCTCGAGGTCAGTTGCCAGAGGGCAGCGCCTCGTAATTCTGCACAGCCTTGTTCAGCCGGTCGAGCGCCTGCCCGTACGCGGTGAAGTCGCCCTTGCTCTGCGCATCCTTGAGCTGGCCGAGTGCAGCACCGATCTCCTTCACCGCGGCGTCACGCTGCGGAGACGACGGCCCCTGCTGGCTCGGTTGTGTCGGCTGCGCGATCGGCTGTTGACCGTTGTCGCCCACGTCGACCGGCCCGTTTTCGGGTGTCGTCGCCTGGGCGGGTGAAATACCCACCTGCTTGAGCGCCTCGGCAACCGTCGCCGCGTAGCCGACACGAGCCTCGTCGCTGGCGGCGTTGTAGTAGACCAGCACGCGGTAGAGCTTCGGTATCGCGGAGTCGTCGGTCTTCGACTGCGTGTACATCGGCTCCATGTAGAGCACGCCGTTCTGCCCCACCGGAAGGGTGAGCAGATTGCCGTAGGTGACCTTGGTGGTGTCCTCGACCTGTTTTCGGTCGGATGCCACGGGTCCTGCGCTCTTCATGTTCTCTTGCGCCTGCTGCGGTCCGACGGTCTGCTTGGTCGTCGGCAGCGTCTTGACGGTGATCTTGCCGTAGTCGTCGGGGTCCGACGACGCCGTCATGTACGCCGAGAGGAATCGGCTGTTGAAGCCGTTCATCACCGTCGTCAACTGGAACTCCGCCTGCGGCCCGCGCGGCGATGCCGCGGTGAAGTAGTACGGCGGCTGACTCAGACCCTGCTGCGTCGCGTCGTCCTTCGTCGGATCATTCGGGATCGACCAGAAATCGTTGCTGCGGAAGAACGTTCCCGGGTCCGACACGTGATAGCGCGACAACAGCGCGCGCTGGATCTTGAACAGATCCTCGGGATAGCGCACGTGCTGTTTGAGGTCTTTCTGCTTGTCGAACTCGCTGCGCGGCTTGACCGTTCCTGGGAAGACCTTCATCCAGGTCTTGAGCACGGGGTCGTTCTGGTCGACCTCGTACAGGGTCACCTTGCCGGTGTAGGCGTCGACAGTCGCCTTCACCGAGTTGCGCACGTACGACACCTGCTTGTTGACCTGCGTCCGGCCCGTCTGTCCGCGGTTGAGCTCCTGGGCGTCGGTCGTCGCATCCTGCAGCGACGTCTTCTGCGCGTACGGATATGTCGCAAGGGTGGTGTAGCCGTCGACGATCCACTTGATCGATCCGTCGGCCATCACCGACGGATAGGTCTTGGAGTCGACGGTCAGCCACGGAGCGACCTTCTTCACGCGGTCCCGCGGATCACGGTTGTAGATGATCTTCGAGTTGGAGTTGATCGCATTCGACAGCAGGATGTTGCGCTCGGTGTACTTGACCGAATACAGCATCCGGTTGAACCAGTTGCCAAGCGAGACACCCGAATCGGCACTGTAGGTGTAGTTCTTGCCGTCGAGGTCGTATTCGCGGTCGCCTTCTGTCGAGCCGACGATCGCATAGTCGGGATCGACCTTGGCGATCAGCTCACCGAAGTAGATACGCGGCTGGCTGACCTTGATCGGAGCGTTGGCCTTGTAGTTCTCGGTCTGGTAGTTCTCCAGGTCGCTCACCGCGAAGACCGGCAGGCCACCGCGATCACTCTCGGCATCCGACGACGCTTCGTCGACGGTGTTCGCCTGCGCAGCAATGAATCCGTTGCCGTGCGTGAACACCGTGTGCTTGTTGATCCAGTTCTGCTGGTTGGCGTCGAACTTGCTGGGATCGAGTTCGCGTGCGGCCACGATGAAATCGCGCTGCTGACCGTCGACGTTGTAACGGTCGACGGCGAGCTGCGTCGGAAATCCGTAGAAGTTCTTGAGCTTCTGACGCTGGGTGAACGCGGGCTCGATCACGTTCGGATCGAGGATGCGGATATTCGACAGCGTGGCGCTGTCGTTGTTGACCGCGACAGGATCTGCCTGTTGCTGTGTCCAATTACGTTGATATTCGACGTTGGTGCCGTCGACAAGGCCATATGCCTGTTTCGTGGCGTCCATGTTGCGTTGGATGTATTCGAGTTCTTTTTGGGCCGCGTTCGGCTTGACCGAGAACTGCTCCATCGCCAGCGGCCACCCGACGCCCATGACGAGCGCGGTGAACAACATCAGCACGGTCGCGAGCGCAGGGACACGCAGATCCCGCATCACCGCGCCCGCAAAGAACGCGACGGCACAGATGATCGCGACGACCATGAGGATCAGTTTCGACGGCAACACCGCGTTGATATCGGTGTAGCTTGCGCCGGTGAAGATCTCCTGTTTGCGCTGACTCGACAACAGCGAATACCGATCGAGCCAGTACGACACCGCCTTGAGCAACAAGAAGGTTCCCGCGAGAACAGCCAACTGAATACGGGCGGCATTGGTGATCGAGTTGCCGCCACTGCCGAGACGAATGCCGCCGAACAGGTAGTGCGTGATCAGGCTCGCGAAGAACGAGATCACCACGACAACGAACAGGATGTTGAGCACGAACCGATAGAACGGGAGGTCGAAGGCGTAGAACCCGACGTCGAGGCCGAATTGCGGGTCGCGTTGCCCGAACTCGGTTCCGTGAAGGAAGGTCTGCACCGTGGCCCACGACCCCTGCGCGACGAGCGCGAAGACCAGCCCGATGAGAATCGGCGGAATGATCGCGTACCAGCGGATGTGGCCCATGATCGACGCCCGGTACCGCGCCAACGGATCATTCGGGCCGCTCGCGGGCACGAAAACCGGGCGCGACCGATAGGCCAGCGCAACGGCACCGAAGATCAGACCACCCGCGACGATCCCGACGATGAAGAACAACGCGATGCGTGTCCAGACGATCGTCGAGAACACCTCGGTGTATCCGACGTCGGACATCCACAGCCAGTCGGTGATGATGCTGACGAGCCGTGGCCCCACCAACAGCACCACGAGGATGGCCACACCCACCCCGATGGCGATCTTGCTCTTGCGCGACAGTGTCGGCATGCCCGCCGGCCCGCGTACGCCCACTAACCCACTCTCCCAGTGCCATCGTTCTCAGTGCGATCGGTGTTCTCAGCACGATCATTGCAGGGCGTACCCGGTTCGGTCATTTCGGACATCTCCGGGGCTGCCGCACCTCTCAGCGCGATCGTGGCATTCACTGTACTGTCCCCGCACGGGTGCCACTGGATCCCGTGGTCCCGGTACGTCGTCGTAGCGCAGCAGGCAGTATTGACAGCCATGACCGACGAGTTCTCCCCCGACGATCTCGGCCGCGCATTGCACGACGTGCTCGATCACGTCGAACTCGGCGGGTGGGGTCAACCGCCGCAGGTGTTCGCGCTCGTGCCGACGAGTCTGATCGCCGCGCAGAATCCTGGGCTCGTCGACGAGGACGACGACTCTGCGCTGAGCCCCGTCGCGCAGGAGCCACTCGAGGTCGCCGCGGGCGACGAACCCTACGCGCAGCTCGAGGAGTTCTTGGCGACGGCGACGTGGAGCCCGCCGGTGGAAGGTGTGGCGCTGGTCCTGGAGATCGTCGTTTTGCCTCCGGATGCCGAAGGTGACCTGGACTCCGCTTTCGAACCACTCCTCGGCGATCCGGCCGCAAGCGAGTCCGCAGCGCGCGCCGCGGCCCGCAGACACCCGTCGGCGCGCACGGCACGCCTGGCGGTCGGCGCACTGCGTGGGGGAAAGACGCTGTCGTTGATGCGGCTGCAGCCCACTCCGGACGACAATCCCGATGCTCCGATGGAACTGCTCACGCATCCAGAACTGGCGTCGACGCTGCAGTCGGCCCTGGCTGCCACGCTCGACGACCGCGGACCACAGGGCTAGAACTCAGCAGTGAGGCGCATCCTTGCCTGCGCGCACGTCGTCGAGTGCAGAGAGCGCGGAGTCGAGTGAGTTCACCTTGACCAGTTGCAGTCCGTCGGGAGCGTCGGACTTGGCCTCGGTGCAGTTGCGTTCCGGCACGAGGAAGACATTTGCTCCGGCTTCACGGGCGGCGCGGGTCTTGTGCGTGATGCCGCCGATGGGGCCGACCTGGCCGTCGTCGGCGATCGTTCCGGTGCCCGCGATGAACTTGCCGCCGGTCAGCTCGCCGGTTGAGAGGCGGTCGATCACCGCGAGTGTCAGCATCAGACCGGCTGACGGGCCGCCGATGTCGCCGACGTTGTAGGTGATCTTCAGGTTGGGGTCGGCGTTGACCACATCCGGCGTGAGTCCGATGTAGGCGACGTCGTTGTCGTCGGGGCGAGCGGCCGCGGTGACCGTGACGGTCTGCTTGGTGCCCGCGCGATCGATCTCGATCGGGATCTGCGCACCCGGCTTCTGTTTACGCACAGCCGACTGCACGTCCTCCGACGTCGACACCGCTGCCCCACCGACCGACAGGATCTGATCGCCCTGACGCAACACCTTCGACGACGGTCCGTCTGCGGCGACGGAGTCGACGATCAGCTTGGTCGGACGGTTGAGGTGGCGCAGCGCGGCGGCCGTCGCGGTGCTCTCCGACCCGGACATCTGCTGCTGGTTCTGTTCCTGAACCTGCTGCGTCGTCTGGTCGGGCGGGAAGATCTGCTCACGGGGCTGCACGGTGTAGCGGCCGGAGACCCACAGGCGGATCGAATCGAACAGGGTGAGGCCGTCATTGACCGACACGGTGGTGAGGTTGAGGTTTCCGGTCGTCGGATCGACGGGGGTACCGGTGATGTCGACGACGGGCTTGTCGTCGAGCTTGCCCAGCGTGTTGACGGTCGGTCCTGGTCCGAGCGCCACGAAGGGCACCTGCACGGTTGTGCCGACGACAATGAGGATGAGAAGGAGCAGCGTCGTCACTGCGATGGTGGCGATTCGGCGGGAATGCTGCCGCACCATCGTTGCGGGACCTGTCATTCCGCCCACCATAATCGACGCCGCGAGGGGCACTTGCACGCAGGCGCGAGCGGGCACGATTGAGTCGACGTCGCGCAGCGTCGAAGATCATGAGCGAACTACGCTCAAGGCGAACGTCGTGCAGGTCACCCATGGTCGACTCGGACGGTACCGTGGAACACATGAGTGATTTGCCCTTCGGTTTCTCCCCGTCCGGCGACGGTGACGACAACAACCGCGACAAGAACCGCGACGACAAGGGCAGTGGTGCGTCCGGCAGCGGCTCTGGTGGCGGGGATTCCGCGCAGAACCCCTTCGGCTTCGCGCTCGGTGGTGAGTCCCTCGATCCTGCTGCGCTCGGCCAGGTGTTCAGCCAGCTCGGGAGCATGCTCAGCGGGATGGGTTCTGGCACCTTCGGCTTCGGTGGTCAGGGGAAGGGATCGGGGCCGGTCAACTACGACCTCGCGTCGAACCTCGCCCGCCAACAGATCGGCAACTTCACCCCTGTCTTGGAGCGGGAGACCAACGCCGTCACCGACGCGGTTCGTCTCGCCGACGTCTGGCTCGACGACGCGACCACACTGCCAAGTGGTGTCAGCAAGTCTGTCGCGTGGACTCCGGTGCAGTGGCTGGAAGAGACCATGCCGACATGGAAGCGCCTCTGCGATCCCGTCGCCCAACAGCTTTCGCGTACCTGGGAGCAGAACCTGCCTCCCGAGGCAGCGCAGTTCGCTGGTCCGATGATGGGCATGTTGACCCAGATGAGCGGCATGGCCTTCGGCACCCAGCTCGGGCAGGGACTCGGCCAACTCGCCAAGGAGGTTCTGACCTCCACAGATATCGGTCTGCCGCTCGCACCCGAGGGTGAGGCAGTGCTGCTGCCCGAGGCGATCGCGGCGTTCGCCGAGGGACTCGAGCAGCCGGCACAGGAGATCGTCGTCTTCCTCGCCGCGCGTGAGGCAGCACATCTGCGCCTCTTCACGCATGTGCCGTGGCTGCGTCAGCGACTGTTCGCGACGGTCGAGGAGTACGCGCGTGGCATCACCGTCGATTTCAGTGGAATCACCGACCTCACCGCGAATATCGATCCGGCGCAGTTGTTCTCCGATCCGTCGAAGCTCGAAGAGCTGATGAGTTCGTCGGCGTCCTTCGAGCCCACAACGACTCCCGAGCAGAAGGCTGCGCTGAGCAGGCTCGAGACGCTACTCGCACTCGTCGAGGGTTGGGTGGAACAGGTTGTGTCACAGGCACTTTCTGATCGCATCCCGAGCACCGCCGCGCTCACCGAGACCATGCGTCGACGTCGCGCGTCCGGCGGTCCTGCCGAGCAGACGTTCGCGACGCTCGTCGGACTCGAGCTGCGTCCCCGCAAGGTCCGCGAGGCGTCGACCCTGTGGCGTCAGCTCGCCGAGGCCAGCGACATCAACAACCGCGACGGCGTCTGGGCGCATCCCGACCTCATGCCCGATGCCGACGACCTCGACAATCCCGCGGGCTTCATCGATCGCGTCATCGGCGGCGACGTGGGTGGCATCGACGAGGCAATCGCCGAGCTCGAGCGCACGCTCGCCGAAGAGGCAGCGAAAGACTCCGACGACAAGCCCGAGTCCGACGGCGAACGCGGTGAGGACAAGAAGGACGACGGCAAGAAGGACGACGGCGACGCCTGACGGCGACATCTGTGCATAAAGGTCGACGCACTGCGGCGGCTGTGGATAACGTCGCGCTCATCGGCGCGAGCCACGATTCTGCTGGCAGAGTTGCCGCATGGCGCGACGTGCACGTGAACTGCTGACATCGACGGCAGTCGCAGTTGAGTTGGATGAGTCTCTGCCGGTTGTCATTCCGGGCACCGTCGTGGTCATCCGGCCTGGCAATCGGCTGCAGATCGGTAGCGGCCCCGACAGCGGCATCGTGGTCGAACTCGACCGCGACGTGTCGGCACGCCAACTCGCGGATCTACTCGTGACGCTCGAGAGCCCTCAGCGAATGTCCGACGTCGCAGGCGAACTCGCGACAACCGGCCTGACTCCTGACGACCTGACCACCCTGCTCGAGCACATGGTCGCGGCCGGCCGTGCGCTGCACGGACTGGCCTCGCCACGTCGTATCGACGAGCGCCTGCGCCGCATCCGCGTCCACGGCTCAGGCCCATTGGGTTCACATCTCGCGACGTCGCTGGCCGACGCCGGGTTCTCCGTGACCCGATCGAGCGGACGGCCATCGCCCGAGCATCCGGTGTCGGGATGGCCGACGGATCTGGTGGTGCTCACCGACTATCTCGTACACGACACGATGCTCGTCTCCGGTCTCATGGACGCGGGAAAGCCTCATCTGCAGGTGCGGATGCGTGATGGGGTCGGGATCGTCGGACCCCTGGTTTTGCCGCGACTCACGAGCTGTCTGTCGTGCATCGATCTGCATCGCGCCGACCGCGATCCCGAGTGGCCGATCGTCTCGGCTCAGTTGGTGCGCGTCGCGGGTCACGGACGGCCGGCCACGGTCCGGGCGACCGCCGCCCTCGCCCACGAACACATCGAGCAACTGTCCGTGGCGATCTGCGCGCCCCAGAGCGCGCGACAACCCGAGCTGTTCGGGCGCACCGTCGAACTCCATTCCGAGCCGACTCGGATCGTCACGAAGACATGGGTTCCACATCCGCTGTGCAGGTGCCGATACGACGCCGCCGGATAACTCCAGGAGTGATGGCTGAGGCCGATCCTCAGGTCGGTCCTCTATCCTGTGATGGGGAAAGGACACCATGACCGACATCACACGCGGGCAGCATCGTCGCAACGCTCGGCTCGCGACGCTACCGATCGGTATGGCAGGTCGGGCGGCCGCGGGCCTCGGCAAACGCATGGTCGGAAAAGACAAGGACGAGGTCAACCAGGAACTCTTGGAGAAGGCCGCCGACCAACTGTTCTCGGTGCTCGGCGAGCTCAAGGGCGGCGCGATGAAAGTCGGCCAGGCCATGTCCATCATGGAGGCCGCGATTCCCGACGAGCTCGGCGAACCCTTCCGTGAAGCGCTCACCAAACTGCAGGCCGAGGCTCCCCCGCTACCCGCGCCGAAGGTCCACAAGGTTCTCGACCAACAACTCGGCACCAAATGGCGTCAGCGCTTCCGCGAGTTCTCCGACGAGCCCGCGGCGTCGGCAAGCATCGGTCAGGTCCACAAGGGCATCTGGTCCGACGGCCGGGAGGTCGCCGTCAAGGTGCAGTACCCCGGCGCCGACCACGCATTGAAAGCCGACCTCAAGACGTTGTCGAGGATGTCGGGGCTGCTGCAGAAGCTCTCGCCCGGTACGGACGTCAAGGCGATGATGGACGAACTCATCGACCGCACCGAGGCCGAGCTCGACTATCTCGGCGAGGCCGATAATCAGCGCGCCTTCGCGAAGGCATTCGACGGCGACTCCGATTTCGTCATCCCCAAGGTCATCGCGAGCGCACCCAAGGTGGTCGTGTCGGAGTGGCTCGACGGCACGCCGCTCTCGAAAATCATCACCTCCGGCGATCAGGCCACCCGTAACGAGGCCGCCGCACGCATGGCGACGTTCGAGGTGAGCTCACCGTTCCGTGTCGGACTTCTGCACGGCGATCCGCATCCGGGCAATTTCTTCATCACCGACGACGGTCGCTTCGGCGTACTCGACTTCGGCGCCGTCGGCCACTACCCCAACGGACTGCCTCCGGAAACCGGTCCCATCCTGCGGCTCGCTCGGGACAAGCAGTACGACGAGCTGACCGAAGAGATGATCAAGGCAGGCTTCATCCTGCGGTCCCGCGCCGACCGGGTCAGCCCCACCGACATCGAGGCCTACCTGAAGCCTTACGTCGACCCGCTCTACACCGAGTCATTCCACTTCACCCGTAAGTGGCTCCAACGCGCCGCGGGTAAGGCAACCGACGTGCGCGGCGATGTGTACAAGACGTCGCGAAACCTCAACGTGCCCAAGCAGTATGTGATGGTGTTCCGTGTCCTCGCGGGCTGCGTCGGCATCGCCTCGCAACTCGACGCCGAGGCCCCCTACCGGGCGATCATGGAGAAGTGGGTGCCGGGGCTCGCCGACTGAGTTCTCCGCTCTCCACGCTGTCCGAATTGTCGTACCCACCCTGTAGCGTTGTTGTCAGATCGAACACACAAGCGATCACCAACAACACGGCAAAAAGGGGTGGCCATTACCGACATCATCGACGACCACACCCCGACGTCACCGTTCCCGCATTCGCCACTGTCGTTCACCGCCGACGACATCGACACGATCAGTCACCTCTCCGGTGTCGAACTCAACGACGTCGCCCGCACCACCCAACGCCTCGCACGCCAAGCCGAAGCACGCACCGCACTTCTCGCCTATCGCATCGGCGAATCGATCGCCGACGACATGC
>NZ_DLSO01000198.1:0-4432 GCF_002500165.1 Gordonia sp. UBA7860
AGGTGTATCCCGGCGATCGACAGCACCCCTCCCCGGTCGAGTGCGCGCATCGCCACCGGGACCAGGTCGCCCACAGGTGCGAAGGTGATCGCTGCGTCGAGAGGCACTGGCGAGCGTCGTAGGCACCGTTGACCGAGGCAGCCCCCAACGATCGGGCAAGAGCCTGCGCCTGTGCACCGCGGGTCATGACGTGAACCTCGGCGCCCTGCGCGATCGCAAGCTGTGCGCATAGGTGCGCGCTGCCGCCGAAGCCGTACAGACCAAGGCGACCACCTTCCGGTAGCGAGGCGCGCTTGAGTGCGCGATACCCGATGATCCCCGCACACAGCAGGGGCGCAAGGGTGACGTCGTCGACGTTGTTTGGCAGGTGATAGGCGAAATCGGCGGGCACCGTTGTGTATTCGGCATATCCACCGTCGACGTCCCACCCGGTGTATGTCGAAGCGGGACAGAGGTTTTCACTCCCCCGCCTGCAGTAGACGCACGTGCCGTCTGTGTGGTGGAGCCAGGCAACCCCGACGCGAGCACCCCGATCGAAGCCCAGCGCCCCCTCCCCCAGCTCGACGACTTCACCGACCACCTCGTGTCCTGGCGTGACGCCGACGCGATGCACCGGCAGGTCGCCCTCGGTGACGTGGAGGTCGGTACGGCAGACACCGCATGCGCGAACCTTGACCAGGAGTTCGCCCGCACCCGGCGTCGGGACTGGTTTGTCCACCAACTCGAGCGGACATTCGTCGACCGGTCCTGGTCGGGTGACTGACCACGCACGCATGTCTCCACTCTATTGGGGGCCCCGCGGTGTGTACTTGCTCCATGAACTCTCAACCCCAGAAGTGGCGCTGGCGTCGGGGCGACGCACCGGCGCTCGTTCGTCTCCTTGTGAGCGTCGTCGTGGGCGGGGCGGCCGCGGCGGGGATCTGGTCGGAACGCCCCACTGCTGCACCGCTGGCGGGTTGGGCTATCGGCGCGGGCCTGTTCGTGATGTGGACGTGGTTGGCGTTGTGGCCGATGGACAACGCGGAAACGGAGACGCACGCCAGTCGCGAGGAGCCGACACGCCTCGGCGCGTTCGTCATCGTGCTGTTGGCGGCTTTCGTGTCCCTCATCGGAATCGTCGAGGTGCTGACGCGAAAAGACCCGATACTCCTCTTCATCGCACTGCTGTCGGTGGTGGCATCGTGGGCCGCCATCCACACGATGTACGCAACCCACTACGCCCGCACGTACTACGGCGTCAGTGCGGACACTCAGAAGGCAGACGCGCCGCTCATCGACTTCCATCAGTCGGAGTCACCGCGCTACAGCGACTTCGTGTACGTTGCGATCACTGTCGGGATGAGCTACGCCATCTCCGACACCGACGTCGGCTCGTCACGGCTTCGTCGGACACTGGTCTTCCACGCCCTGCTGAGCTACTTCTTCGGCACCGTGATCGTCGCACTGCTGATCAACCTCACCGCGAACGTCGGATCGTAACCAATCCCGACTTCGTCTCTCCCCCAGAACAGCTCAGCTGAAGACATAGGAGTCCAACGGGTAGTTGTCCATCTCGCGCAGCGTGGTCAGCGTCGAATTCGGACGCAGGAGCGTCGCCTCACCGTTCGGGTCGAAGTAGTAGCTACGCGACGTCGCACAATTTCCGCGATAGAACACCGAAGACTGCAGGTGCTCGGTGACCTCCTCGAGGAATTTCTCGTTGGCGGCGTCGGTCACCTCGAAGACCTCGGACTTGCGTCGACGCATCTCACCGAACAGACGCGCGATGTGCTTCATCTGCGCCTCGATCGTTGTGAAGTACGAGAGTCCGCTGTAGGAGTACGGACTGTTGAGCGACAAGAAGTTCGGGAAACGAGGAATGGTAATACCCTCGAAGGCCTGGAAACGGTTGTCGCGCCACCACTTTCCGAGATCACGACCCTCGCGTCCGATCACGGTCATCGCGGGAAAGTTGGTGTCCCACAGGTCGAATCCGGTGGCGAGTACGAGCGTGTCGATCTCGTGGCGGGTTCCGTCGGCACTTACGATGGCGTCGGGTTCGAAGTGCCCGATGCCGCCGGTCTCCAGCGTGACGTTCGGCCGTGCGTAGGCCCGAAAGTACTTGTTGGAGAATGTCGGTCGCTTACACCCGAAGTCGTAGTCGGGTGTCAGCGCCCTCCTGGTCGCGCCGTCGGGAACCTGGGCGCGCAGATGCGCCCGGGCCAGCAATGCCGCGGCCTTGTTGCCCGGTTTGAATTGCTTGAAGTGCAGGACGCCGAACACCATCAGCATCTCCAGCAGCGAGGTGTTCACCAGACGAGCAGCGCGCTGCGTGAGCGGCACAGCGGCGAACAGATTCTGTAGCGCAGCGGGAATGGCGAAATCGACCTTGGGCACCACCCAGATCGGTGTGCGTTGGAAGACCGTCAGATGCGCTGCGTCGCGCGCGGCTTCGGGAATCAACTGCACCGCCGTCGCGCCGGTGCCGATGATTGCGACCCGACGCCCGGTGAAGTCGAATCCGTCCTCCCAGTCGGCGGTGTGCAGCACCTTCCCTTCGAACGAGTCGAGCCCGGGAAAGTCGGGGACATGCGGTTGCGACAGGAACCCCGTGGCGGTGACGTAGTAACGGCAGGTGCGACTCGAACCGTCGGCGGTGTAAACGGTCCACAACCGCGCCTGCTCATCCCACTCGGCCTTCTCGACGCTCGTGCCGAACTCCATGTGACGCTTGAGGTCGTACTTGTCGGCGATGTGCTCGGCATAGCGCTTGAGTTCTGCGCCGGGAGCAAACAGCCGCGACCAGAACGGATTCGGCTCGAACGAGTACGAGTACGTCACCGACGCGATGTCGACGGCGAGGCCGGGATAGTGATTGACGTGCCACGTGCCACCGAGGTCGTCTTCGCGTTCGAGAATCGCTATCGATTCGACGCCCTGCCGCTTGAGTTCGATGGCTCCGCCCATTCCACCGAAACCTGCGCCGACGATGACGACCTCATGATCTGGCTGCACCACGATCCCACCTCACTCCCGAAGTATCTGTGACCTATGAACACAGTAACCCAGGTCACTTCGAGGGCAAAGAGTGGCAGCTTCGGATCGTCGGGAGCTCAGCTGATGGATGAACCGTCGTAGAGCACGTCGAAGAACTGCGTGGCGACGAGCTGCTCGCCCTTCTTGCGATCGACGCCGAGCAGCCTGCGGTACTTCGCGACATGCTGCAACGACAGCGCCGAGTACAGCAGCGGCAGGTGATCCTTGCGCTGGTCGTAGACACCCGCCGCGCCCTTGGCCGCCGCGCGATTGGTCTTCCAATGCGACGGATGCATCAGTACGTCGCGGATCACGGCAGCCTTGATCATCTTCTTGCGTCCTGGCGGCACCACGACCAGCTCCCCCGGATCGAACAGCGCGGCGTCGAATTCCTCGGGTGTGGCGACGGTGCAACCGGCTGTGGGACGCGGGTTGCACTCCACCATGTGGTGCACGCCGTCATCGGTCTTCAAGTAGTCGAAGCTGATTTGGCCGTGCCAGTTCAATTCACGCGCAATTGTTTGTGCCGCGTGCAACGACTCGGGAGAATCGACGGACTCGAACACGATTCCGCCCCGATTGTCGATGGCCAACGGGTGCTCATAGCAGGAATGCAACACCACCTCGCCGTGGTGCACCACGCTCCAACTACACCGGTCGACTCCCTTCAGATACTCCTGCACCAACCACGGGTCGTCTGCTGTGGGATGTACGGCATCCAGACTCGTCTCCGCAGCGAGTGGACCGGTGTTCGTGACGACGTCGAGTCCGCCGCGACCGTAGGCGGCGCGCGCGAACCAGTGCTCCCAGTGGGTCGTCGCGGCCCGCAGCTCGTCGTCGTTGGTCGCCGTGATCGATTCGGCTACAGGAAGATTCAGCGAGCGACACAGTTCGGCGAAGCTCACCTTGTCGTGTACGCGATGCAGCGTCGGGAAATCGGGAAAGAAGAGCTCGAGGTCAGGGTGCCCCGCCAGCAGCCGATCGCGATGGTAGGCGAGGTAGAACACCTCCTCGAACATCGGCAACAACCAGGTGACGTTCTCGGCGTCGATGATGTCGACGACCGCGGCGATGAACGCCTCGGTCTCCTGGGTCGGTGCAGGCACTGTGAAATGCTTGGCGGCCCCGCGCGAATGGCTTCCCGGTGCGGACCTGAATGTATCGGCGGCAATTACTCGTCGACCGGTCACTCCGAGCTTGTGAATTTCATCGACCGCAAACGGCATACGCGACGTGGTGGCAAGAATCGTGGGATCGATGGCTGGCACGGATATACCGTAACGGTCCGGTGCGTACCGTGCGGCGATAGAGACATTCACGGCATGAATTCGACGCTGCGGCAGCGGCCTACTCCGATCGATCGCTAGATGTGTGTCGTGCGTAAGGGTGTGGGTGCTGCAGCACCCACATCCTTACG
>NZ_DLSO01000198.1:4555-4926 GCF_002500165.1 Gordonia sp. UBA7860
GCAGCACCCACATCCTTACGTACGACACACATTCACCAGACACACATTCACCATTTCCCCAGCTCACCGGTCCACGGTTTTCGCGTGCACTCCAACTTCGTCCCGCATCCACGTGCAGCTACGGAATACCGTGGGGTACTTCGACGCTAGGCCTCGTATGACGCAGACGCCGGGCCCGACACACTCTCAGGAATCCGCTCCAACAGGGACCGATCCTGTCGGAACACATTTCGCCGGCGCGCGTTCATTCATCGCGGCCATCGCTGCTTTCGCGGTGGTGATGCTCGGCACCACGCTGCCGACCCCGCTGTACTCGATCTACGCGAAGGACCTCGGATTCGGCGTCACCACGACGACGATCATCTTCGCCG
>NZ_DLSO01000020.1:0-8011 GCF_002500165.1 Gordonia sp. UBA7860
GGCGGCGAGATCATCGTCGAGATGTTCGACGAGTGCCGTGTGCATGACAGCGGGTTGCTGGCCGACATGCGGCGCGCCGGAGGTGAGCAGGACGGCCGGGTAGGGAACCAATTCGGCTCGTGCGCCGACGATGTCGGGCAGCTCCGTAAACGGTGTGAGTGCGCGGGTCGCCGCCGCCGCGTCGTCGCCGGCGTAGACGACCGTCGCTTGCGCGAATGGTCGCGCACCGGCACCGATGTACAGGAACGCCGAGATTTCGCGAGGAGCGGTCTCGACCTCACGTCCCCAATCGGCGAGAAACGTTGCCGCGTCGGAGATGTCGTATGCCAGCGCCGCCCGCGCCACCGTGGGCGTGGTGCCTGCCTCGAACTCGAATCGGGTGACGATCCCGACGTTGGCACCCGCGCCGCGGATCGCCCAGAACAGGTCGGGGTGCTCGTCGTGCGACACCCGCATGATGCGTCCGTCGGCGGTGACCATCTCGGCCGCTCGTATGCGGTCGATGGTCAGCCCCTGCGCTCGTCCGAGCAGTCCGATTCCGCCGGTGGTCGCCAATCCACCAACGCCGACGTCGCCTGAGTCTCCGGAAGTCAGGGCCAGCCCCCAGCCGTAGAGACTACGAGCGACCGCGCCCCACCGCGCACCGGCACCGACGGCCACCCTCGCGTCCCCCACATGCTCCACATGATTGAGGTGCCGCAGATCGATGACGGTCCCTCCGTCATTGGTGGCGATGCTGCTGATCCCGTGCCCGCCGCTGCGGATCGCGAACGGATCTCTCTGCCCCACAGCAATTTCCAATGCGCGAGCCGTTTGTTCTGCATCAACCGGCAGAAGCACACGGGCTGGACTACCCGTGGCCGAGTAGACGTGCCGAACATCTTCGTAACCGGGGTCGCCGCGAGTAACGATGTGAAGCGCATCCGTCGTGCCCATCAGTGCGTCTCCGGTCCGACACGCTTGTCCGTGAGGTAGTGCACCGTGGTGTCGGTGAGAGGGCTGGTCCCGACGACCAACGCCGCGACATGCACGCCGACCTCCTCGCCGTCGAGCCATGTCGGATCGTCGACGCCGGCGCGCTGCCGCGCACGCGTCCGTACGACGCCCAAGATCACCTGATAGAACCTCGGGCCACGGCCGTCCAGTTCGGCGGCGATCGTCCTCGTCAGCGACTTCGACGCCGCCGCACTCAATGCGACACCAGCTGCTCCGGGGAAGGGGATATCGGCACTCATTCCATTGAGTTGCAAGATCATTCCGGTGTGTGCTGTGTGCGGCAGAAAGCCGCGGAAGAGCCGAAAGACCGTCGTCAGATTGGCATCGAGCAGGTGTTGCCACTCGTCGTCGTTGAGTGACAGCGCGGGCCTGCGTCCCTGATTCCCCCAGGACGCGACCGCGACGACGACTCCGTCGAATGTTCCGTAGGTCGTGGCGAGCGCTTCGATCTGCGCGTCGAGATCGGGCGCTGATGCGTCCAGGAACTCGGTGTGCAGCCGCTGATCGGTCTCCGCGTCTACGACGTTCCGGCGCAGGTCGTCGAGTCGTCCACGATCACGCCCGGTTGCGATGACCGTCGCGCCATCGTCGAGCAATGTGCGAACGACACCTTCCCCGACGCCGCCGGAGCCGCCGATGACAACGACTGTCTTTCCCTGGAGGTCCGGTGTCGTTAGTTCCCAGGCCGGGTATAGTGCAGTGGTCATGCTTGTGCTCCTTGCGTGTTGGCGGCGACTCGCGCCGCGTTGGTTTCCAGTGCGGTCAGGACGTCTCCGAGTGCGGCCAGCTGCGCGTCGGTGAGTGCATCACCGAACCACTGTTTCGCCGCCCGCAGGTGTGGTCCGACGGCCCTGCGATGTGCGCGGCGACCGTCATCGGTCAGCGAGATCGTTGACGCGCGACCATCACCATCGATCTCCGGTCCGCGCTCGAGCAGGCCCCGTTTCTCCATCCGACCGAGTTGGTGTGCAAGGCGGCTGGAGTCCCAGCCCATCTCCCGTGCGCAATCCGACGGCCGCGCAGATCCGCCGGCCTCGACGAGATGAGCCAACACGGTGAATTCCTGCTCGGAGAGGCCCGCGTCCTTGAGTCCCCGACCAACCTCGCGTCGCAGGGTCTCGGTCACGGTCTGTAAGCGCTGCCAGACGTCGAGTTGGCGAGCCGATAGGTTATTAGCTGACATGTCAGGTAAAACCGATCGATCGCTGAACTATTCCCGCGGTAGCGGGCCAGTTCTCGACACGCCGGATGCTTAGCAGTGCATTCGGCAGACTGCGTTCAGCCGATGATGTTGTCCGCCACCCAGAGTGCTGCGTGCGCCGGAAAGAGCGCGGGCAGGATGAGAACAATGTGCGTGAAGCCCGCGTCGACGACTTCAGCGATAGCGGCCCGCGTCTGAGCGGGATGCTCGTAGGACGTCGGCAACGCAACCGATCGCACGATCGACGCCGGGTCGCGACCGACCTCGTCGCACAGTCGATTGAGCAGCGCATTGCGCTCGACCATCTCTGCGATGTCGCCGCCCGGCATGTTCCAGATGTCCGCGTGCTGAGCGACCACCCGCAGTGTTGCCCGCGATCGCCCACCGATCAGCAGGGGTGGGTGCGGACGCTGCAGTGGCTTGGGATTACCCACCGCCCCGGTCAACACGACGTGCTCGCCGGTGAAGTCGAACGGATCGTGCTCCGTCCAGAGCCGTTTGATCACTTCACACGCCTCAGCGAGCGCATCCACTGACTGCCCGAAACTGTTGTACGGCAACCCATTTGCCTCGTACTCACGGCGAGCTATCGGAATCCGAAGATTGGAACCCGCGCCGATGCCGAAGTCCAGCCGACCGTCGGACACGACGTCGACGGTGGCTGCGATCTTCGCCAGCATCGCAGGCGGACGGAAGCGGTTGCTCGTCACCAGCATTCCGACCCGTACCCTCTCGGTGATCGCGGCCAGCGCCGAGAGCAGCGTCCACCCTTCGAAGATGGGTCCCTCCAGCGGTCCCCCGATCGGCAGGAGGTGGTCGAACAACCACATGTGTTCGATCGCCGGTATGCCGTCGGCGTCTTGCCACACCTGGAGTAGGTCGGAGTAGTTAACCTGTTGCGGCCCAGTCAAAATCCCGAATGACGGCATCACGCTTCTCCCTCGGTGCGGGCGCCTACCATGCCACCGGACCGTTGACGTCGGTGAACGTACCGGTGGGTCCGTCCGCCGTTATCGACGCCATACGCACGGCGGAGACGGCGCCTTCAGCGGGAGTCAGGACTCCCCTGTGTCCGTTGAGGTCGGTGGCGACGAAGCCGGGGCACACCGCGTTGACGAGGATGTTGTCGGCGGCGAGATCCCTGGCGTACTGCAGGGTGATCGCGGTCAGCGCCGTCTTGGACGGGACGTAACCCAGCGCGACCGGGGCCAACTCGAAGGTCTGCGGATCCGTCATCATCGTGAACGACCCTGCACTGCTGGACACATTGACGATGCGCGCGGCCTTCGACTTCCGCAGCAGCGGCAGGAAGGCACTCGTCACATTGATGACGCCGAATACGTTGGTCTCGAACACGAATCGGATGTCGTCGACGTTGGCCGAGCGAGGTAGCTGACCGGAGAAGTCCGAACCCGGCCGGTGGCTGATACCGGCATTGTTGACCAGTGCGTCGACCCGCCCGAACAGGCTCTCGACCGTTTTCGCAGCAGCCGCGGCCGACGCGGAATCGGTGACGTCGAGAGCGACGGCGACCGCCTCGCCGCCACTAGCGCGGATCTCCGCGACGACCTGTTCCCCGGCTTCTTGGTTGCGCGCCCCGACCACCACCGCGTTGCCCAGGTCGGCGAGCCGCTTGGCGATCTCGCGGCCGATCCCCTTGTTTGCGCCGATTACCACTGCGATCTGCTTGTCACTCATCGGCTCTCCCTGAGTTCTACGTTCACGGCGCCGCTTCCAGACACTTGCTAACCGGAGCGGTACTCCACTTAAAGGTAGCGGATAACCTATCCGGTTAGCAAGAGGCGGTGACCCGCAGGAGCTACGTCGGGATACGAAGGCCGTCCAGGAAGGTCGCGAGAATCGGCCGACGGTAGCGCGCGTCTCCGGGGATGGCCGCGATCGCGACAACGGAATCGAGAATCTGTTCCAGTGACAGGTCGCCGCGGACTTCCTGCGCGTGCTGCGCAGCGATGAGCAGTGGTCGGCCGGAAGCGACTACTCGCGCTCGACTGGTGTCGAACATTGTCTCGTCGCCGTCGACATGGGCCAGCAGGTCCGCAGCGAATGGGCGCTTATTCAGCGCGAACGTCATGAAACTCCGCAGCCAGTACTCGAGCCTTTCGGCAGGCGTATCGCCCTCCGCGTCCTCGCCTGCGTCGCAGATGACCTGGACCTCGCCCTGGTAGAGCGCTTCGAGCAGGGCGCGGCGGTCGGCGAAGTTGCGGTAGACGGTCGCCATACCCACGCCGGCACGGCGGGAGATTTCAGCCATGGACACGTCGCTGCCGGATTCCTCGAACGCCGAGCGGGCAGCGGCGAGGATCTTGTCGCGGTTGCGCTCGGCGTCGGCGCGGCGAGAAGAGGCTTGCGCAGCCGACGGGGGCCTCGCTGCGTTCATTCGTGGTTAGCCTGTCCGGTTAATGATACGGATCGCGCGTCCGCTACGGGTAAAGCATAACGTTTCGGCACGGGATCGAGCGCCAGTGCGTTAGTCAATCGTGGAGGCCGTGACCCTGCGGGCGGCCGCAACCTGGTCGGCAGAGAACGCGTCGCTAAGTCGGCGAAGTTCGACCTGCTCATCGACAACCATCGCTCCGGAATCACGCAAATCGTCGCTCATGTAAACAGGAACACTTCCAGCCAGACCGGACTGCGATGTGACCCAGTGTTCAATTCGATCGAATCGACTTAGGTTCCAGCTCGTCTCCATCCGGATCACAGTCAAGCTCCGTACAAGCTCACATCATTCTTTCGTTTTCGCACGTGCTGCAAAGTGCACGTCGATAGATTCCTCTCATGAGTATCGATGGCTTCCTTGTGCCGCCCATCTTCAATATCGAAAGTGAGACAGCCGCCGTCGACGCGCTGCGCAAGTACTTCACCGTCAACGGTGTGCCCGCGTTCTCCGGATCAAGGTTCGAGCGATTCGCGGGTGGCGGAGACCGCACCGAAGTCGCTGACGAGTTCACTAGCGACGACTTGGTTGCGGTCACCCTGCTCAGCGTCGATATCCCCGGTCAGGCGGCGTTGCGGATCACAGGCGATAACGATTCGTCCTACGCAGCGAGCGTCGGTGAGCAGTTGCGTCTGCTGCCCACTGATGTCGAACTCGTCGACGCCGACGACGAATTACTAAGCACTGCAGAGAAACTCTGGACATTGCTGCGCGATAACCGCGGCGTCGGCACCACAAAGACCAGCAAGCTGTTGGCGCGCAAGCGGCCTCACCTGCTACCCGTCATCGACTCGGTCGTGAAACGAGCTGTGGGTCACAACCCCCGGCGGCACAACTTCTATCGAAACCTCCGAGCTGCGCTGACCGCCGACGACCGTCGACTCCATGCTCGTCTGATCGAAATCCGCGACGACGCCGAGATTGGTGACGACATCAGCGCGATCAGAGTGTTCGACATCCTTGCCTGGATGTGGGGCAGCGGTAGGACTCTTCTTGATCCCGAGCGTGGCGAGCTGTCTGCGCGACCTTCAGTTGAAGACGGAAAGTAGCGATGAAGACTCTGTAGGTTCCATCGGAGTGTGTCAGTAAGCACCCGCAGTGGCCGCAGTTTTCCAGGCTATGTCATACGCAGATTCCATCGCGATGTGGCAGTTTCCTTGCCCGAAGGAAGGGCTTCCAGCCCGCGCGTCGGCGCGTTGGGCCACTTCGCGGCTCGAGGTGTCACCGCTGAGAACACCACACCCGTCGACGGCTACTTCATTGTCAGCACTCGCGCTGATGCCAGCGCAACCGATGAGGTCGGCCGTGTCGATTCCGTCATCTACGACTGGATGCGGTGAAATACTTACCCCACCAGAAGCATTCGATTTGCACGGACCAAAGTAGACGTCGGTCGCGGCGACACGACGTCGACGCGGAAGGCGAGGTCGGCGATGTGGCCTAAGCCGCTCAGAGTGACATTTGGCAGTCCTGCGGGACGGAGAGTGTGACAGATCCCTGCGCGGAGAACAGCCACGCCCGAGGGAGGGTCAAGCCGTGGGGTTGTGGTGCGGCCGAGATGATGTCACCAGTTCGAAGATCCACGTTTGTCGGGATGACGGTGGTCGTTGCGACTGCCCACGCATCAACGGTGAAGCACAATCCTGCGACTGCGACCACCACCATCAATGTCGCTAGCGCCCGCTACACCTGCAGCCCGTAACCGGAAGTCAGCCAGTAAGCTGCCAACAACGCGGGCTCTCCCGACCACCGTGCTGCGGCTAGGCGCCGCATTTCCATTTCGCCGTAGTAGAAGTTGGCGGCGCCGGGCCCATCTTTGCTGTCCTCGAGCGCTTTCCGCAACGCCCAGTACGTGGTTGACACCTCACGAGCCGTCACCGTCGGACGTCGCGATGACACGTCGGTCAATGCGCCACCGCGCGAACCCTGTGCCCGCGATTGCTGACCAGCACGTCGTCGCCGGCGATTACTGTTCTGCAGGACTGAGGATTTCATTGGCCCAGGACTTAGTGGGCTACTCTAATGACTCATGGTTGATACCACCGCGAACGTCGATCCAGCTTCGATGGCGATGCTGGGATTCGCCGATTTCGTTAGCGAAACTGTTGACTTTGCCGACTCCGCGACTAAGGGCATCAAGCTAGCGAACAAGCTCCACAACTTCGGACGCTCGATCGGGGTGAACCAGCGCGCTCAGCGCCATACGTCTGACCAGCAGCATGTCCTGCATGGGCTTCTGCTTATCGCGACGTGGGGGGCATTTGAGGCATCGTTTGACGACTACTGTATCGGCGTGCTCCGCGCAGACCCTGCGGTATCGGATGCAGAATCTGAGTATGCGCGGCTGATACGAAAAACTCGCCGTGAAAAGGCACCGATAAAATTTGAAAAGGTGTTGAGGCCGCTTCAGCGCGATGGGGAGATCCCAGAAGGCCTGCTCACGGCCCTAAAGAGCGCAAATCAGACCCGCAACATCTGGGCGCACAATCGTGGCGTTGCGGACGCAGAGTTTGTGGAGCGTGCATCACATCTCGGGCACACCGTGGGCGAGAGGGTGATCATGGACAGCCGTCTCTACACGCGCTACGCCTTCGCCATCGGCACGTACGCTGTGTTCCTCATATCGAGACAGTTGCAAGCGGCAACTGGCGCAGAACGGGCGTTGCCCACCTCAGTAATGGATAAAAACCCCTTCCGAGCGGACTACATAAGTGTATTCGGAGACAATCCTGTATCGTCGCCAATTTCTGCCGCGATGCCATTGCGCCAGGAGAATTGAATCTCTTGCCGTTCCAGGCCAGTTCGGTAACCACGCCGCGACAAATGATGTTGGCGTCTACGTGGAATACTCTTCCGGTCACCGAGTGCGGGCGAGTATGTCGACCACAAGAGGAAACTGTTTCAGCCCGCGCGTCGGCGCGTTGCACCACTTCGCATCTCGAGGTGTCACCGCCGAGAACACCCATCCGTCGACGGCCACTTCATCGCCCGCACTCGCGCTGAGGCTACCGCAACCGATGAGGTTGGCCGTGTCGGTTCCGTCATCTACGAGTGGATGCGCGGTGAGACACTCAGCCCACCACAAGCATTCGATTTGCACGGACAAGTAGACGCCGCCGGGGCGCCACGAAGTCAACGCAACCAACGTGTCAGCGTTTAGTGCGGTTGCAGATAGCCAATACCGCTAGGGCGAGCAACTCCGGCCCGATGACGCGGGCGGCGAGGTCGACGATGTGGCCGAAGCCGCTCAAGGTGAGACCGGACAATCCTGCCAGCCGAAATGGCAGGTCCCCGATAACCGGTCCAGGCAGTTCTAGAGCCAGTTCCTTGTTGTGATCGTCAGTCGATCTCGCAGCCCA
>NZ_DLSO01000135.1:0-3361 GCF_002500165.1 Gordonia sp. UBA7860
GGTTCACGGGGGACACGCCACCACAGCCAGTTAGCAGCGTCCGATGGCGGCAAGGCAAAGCGCCTGCCGCATCCTTAGTTCTCGAGCGTCACACCCGCAGAGTCACGGAGGTGCCGGAGTCTGTTCGAACGAATTGTTGTGCAAGCACATCTACTCGCTCCAGTCGCGTCTGTAGCCTCACCGCGTGGAACGACATGACTTCTTCGCGGAAACGGAGTCCGCTGATCCATGGACCAGCGAGACCACGACAACGTCGACGCTGCGGCGGGATCTTCTCACCCAGCTGAGGGCAGGACCCATCGCCGGTACCGACGACCTTGAGGCCGCGGTCGAACTGACCCACCTCGTGTGGGACGACCTGATCGCGTACGGCACGGGGGGTGGCAACGTGCTTGATGACGCCGAGCTAACCCTCGCGCAGCGCTCGCTGACTGCAGTCCTCGACCGGATCGGTATCGCGTTGACCTTCCCGTGGAGGGACTTCACAAGCTTCAAGTCACATTGGATTCGTAACGACTGCTCGGGCTCTTGGCAGGCTCGTCGGGACCTGCTCCAGAACCTCTTCGACCCAGTGCAGACCGAACTCGACCGCCAGGAGGACGCACAGTTCCGCGCCGTCACCGCAGAAGCCATCTCACCGCACAGCAGGATCGGCTGGCCGCGAGTGGACGAGGAACTCACCGAACTCCGCCGGCGATTTCGCTCTTCCTGTACCACCCAGGATTACCGTGATGTCGGCAACCGATGCGTCGCTGCTTTGGAAGCACTTAGCCGCGCCATCTACGATCCGGTGGTGCATCTTCGGGAAGGGGAAACCGAGCCGCCGGCCGACAAGACGAAGCAGCGTCTTGGTCGGTACGTAGAAGACTCCCTGGCAGGCAAGGACAACGAGGCCATCCGCGGCGTCGCGAGCAAGGTGATCGAACTCGCCCATAGCGTTAAGCACTCATCGGGGCCCACACGCAGGGAGGCCGGAATCGCCGCAGACTCTGTGATCATGCTGGCGAACATCCTTCGCCGGGTGGATCAGGACTTCTGATTCGCCGGCCGTGGGCCAGTCGATGCGCGAGACCCTCTCCTCATAGAGTTGCCCGTGACGATACGAGTTAGTTTTGGCGACTTGCATATTGCACAGATCAAGCGTCGACGCAAGAGCACGACGTATCCGCACGTAGACGTATCCGATCTGGAGAAGCATGGTGAGGATTTCGTCGAGCCAGCCCGAACCGGCACGGGGCGCTTCGCAGCATCCATCTTGACTAAAGTGGCTGGCCTGGGGCCGAGAACGCCTCCGCATGCGTACCAGCAGTCCAGACAACAACGGCCATCGACGCTATCGCGTTCTTCGAACCAGTCACCTCGCGTCCAGTCAAAGTGGACAGACGCCACGGTGGCGGGCATCACCACCTCACGAAGATTTGAGGCTCCGCCCTGGCCTCGCCTCGCAGGATCGCCGGACGCTCGGAGAGCTTAACTACGAGCGATTACTAAGCCTGTGTTGCTCAGACAGTTTCATAGCCAGGCGATAGGGTGTTCTCAACAATCACAGCGAGGAGACCACATCTATGCCGAGCAACCAAGCCGACCCACATCCACGTGGAAGAGTCCCGCTCGCAGATGCGATCGAATCACTGAGGGACGAATTGATGGTAACGATCTGGAAGTCGGCTTCTTCGTTTACCGTTGGCGACGAGACGTTTGACCTCAAATTCGCCGTAACGCCTATTGAGCTGACGTTGGAGGTGGCAGTAACCGGCGCGATCAAGGGCGAGGCCGGAATTAAGTGGTGGGTGGCTACAGC
Source organism: Gordonia sp. UBA7860 (assembly GCF_002500165.1). NCBI lineage: Bacteria > Bacillati > Actinomycetota > Actinomycetes > Mycobacteriales > Gordoniaceae > Gordonia > Gordonia sp. UBA7860. Next base: position 1,802 of record NZ_DLSO01000135.1, read on the forward strand.
GACAGCAAGCAGCAGTCGAGAGAACTCAAATAAACAAATGTTGAAATTAACCCTTGATCCACGCCTCACAAAAACTAGCGGAGATGTTGCGGAGACGAAGGAGTTTTTGATCGATGGATCTGACGAAGACACAAAGACCAGTACAACAACTTTACTGCAGGACTAAGCTATGCGGAAGAACGCAATAGACAATTGAAGCAAAAACCGGCATAAGTATTGCATACAGAGCAGTGCTAATAACCTACCTTCGCGATGGCAAGAAGCGTAGAGGTTCCGGATTTCGGTTGGGCGGTCTCAACATTCTTACGGCTGCACACTGCGCCCACGGTGTCGAGCATTCGGTCGTCTGCGAGGGCGAGGAGTACTCGGCAGAAGTTTGTTGGATTAGTCCCAACACTTCAGTCGACATTGCTTTGCTTTGCGTTACAGGTTTGGAGCCTTTGCCATCGATTTCGATCGGCTATGTTGAGACTTCGAGCCCTGAAATGGTGCCTTGTTGGGCGCTGGGATATCCCCAGTGGAACGATAACGGCGAAGAACGCTACCGTGCTCAATCTGACGGGTATATTCCGACAGCAGAGGGTCCGGATGCATATTCGGACACGTCCATAATTCAGACGCTATCGTTTAAAATTACTTCACCGCAGGTCCGCGATCGTGCTGTTTCCGCAGGCGAGCTCGACAGCACGCCATGGGCCGGATTCTCTGGTACCGCGGTCGTCAGCGACACAGGCCATGTGCTCGGCGTAGTTCGCGGGCACATGCCGGCGGCTGGTACCGGATCACTCGTCATCACACCGATTGCCGCGATCGACAACCTAGAACAAGCGGAGCAATCCCGATTCTGGGATACTATTGGTGCTTCGCGAGCTGAACTTCGCTGCGTGTCACAAAGGCGTGATGTGAAGGTGGCGCCACTCGATGACCCAGATTTCGGCGATCTGGTCAAACGGCTCACAGAACTGAGCGATTTGCAGTTGCGGGCCCTGATCGATGACGAGGAGTACCGTGACAGACGGAACAGATTGCTGAATCGGCGGTTTGGGAGCGCCATATGACCGACGTGCCCGAAGTCGATGCGAAGGTTCTCGGTGGGTTGCTAAGTCGGGCGATCGCCCGATCCATCGAGATGCGGGATGTTCACAACCGCGAATTCTTGGCCCAGTTGGACGCACTCGCCAGGTTACAGCTGAATGCTGGCCACCATGCCGTCGCGCTTCGCTTGTTCGAGCATACTGCGAGAATCCGGCTCCAGGACCTCGGCTCAGATCACCCAGATAGCCTCAAGGCGCTAAGCAACGTGGCCGGAGCCCTTGCAGCTGGTGGAATGAGTGCGGCCGCACGCGAGCTGCTTCGTCGTGTTGAACAGATCCGAAGTACCGTGCTCGGCGTTGATCACCCGGACACGCTTAACACGCTCGACAGCATCGCCGGGACGCTTACAGCTGACGGCCATCCTGCTCAGGCAGCCTCGATATACGAGACCATAATCGAGCGAGCTGATCGCCTTCATTATTCAAGTCTTGCCCAAGCGGCTACCAACAACTTGGCGTACACCCT
>NZ_DLSO01000172.1:0-5093 GCF_002500165.1 Gordonia sp. UBA7860
CGGCCACCGTCGAGCTGCACCATCGGACGCAGCTCCGGCGGGATCACCGGCACGGCGTCGAGAACCATGCCCAGCGGCGAGTTGCCCGACTGCTGGAACGCCGCGACGACCTTGAGTCGCTTGAGCGCGCGCAGCTTCTTCTGGCCCTTACCGCTGCGGATGGTCTCGCGCAGCGACTCGGCCTCGGCGTCGATGTCGAAGGTCTCGAGGAGCTTCTTGATCGCCTCGGCCCCCATGGCACCGGTGAAGTACTCGCCGTAGCGGTCCTGCAGCTGGTGGTAGAGCTTCTCGTCGATGATCAAATCGCCGGGAGAGAGCTTCACGAACTTGTCCCACAGCTCTTCGAGAGCGTCGAGCTCACGCTGTGCTGCGTCGCGCATCCGCTTCATCTCGCGGTCGCCACCGTCGCGCACCTTGCGGCGCACGTCGGCCTTGGCACCCTCGGCCTCGAGCTCGGCGAGGTCGGCCTCGAGCTTCTGCTGACGCTCGTTGAGGTCGGCGTCGCGCTGATCGGCGACAGCCTTCTTCTCGACCTCCATCTCCGCCTCGAGCGTCGAGAGCTCGTTGTGGCGGAGCTCGTCGTCGACCGAGGTGATGACGTATGCGGCGAAGTAGATGATCTTCTCGAGATCCTTCGGCGCGAGGTCGAGCAGGTAGCCCAGGCGGCTCGGGACACCCTTGAAGTACCAGATGTGGGTGACCGGCGCGGCCAGCTCGATGTGGCCCATCCGCTCACGACGCACCTTGGCCTTGGTGACCTCGACGCCGCAGCGCTCGCAGATGATGCCCTTGAAGCGCACGCGCTTGTACTTGCCGCAGTAGCACTCCCAGTCGCGAGTAGGTCCGAAGATCTTCTCGCAGAACAGGCCGTCCTTCTCAGGCTTGAGCGTGCGGTAGTTGATGGTCTCCGGCTTCTTGACCTCGCCGTACGACCAGTTGTGGATATCGTCGGCCGTTGCAAGACCGATTTTCAGTTCGTCGAAAAAGTTGACGTCGAGCACTTGTTACCTTTCCAGAGCTCTGTCAATAAAGGGCCGTTGGCCGCCGGTCACGGAAACTCCGTGACCGGCGGCAGCGAGATCAGTTCGCGAGGTCGTCGACGGTGGCCGACTCGTTGCGCGACAGGTTGATGCCGAGGTTCGCGGCTGCGCGCTCGAGATCCTCGTCGTCGGTGTCGTGCATCTGAATCGCCGCACCGTCGGAGCTCAGCACCTCGACGTTCAAGCAGAGCGACTGCAGCTCCTTGAGGAGCACCTTGAACGACTCGGGGATGCCCGGCTCGGGGATGTTCTCGCCCTTGACGATGGCCTCGTAGACCTTGACGCGGCCGACCACGTCGTCGGACTTGATCGTCAGCAGCTCCTGCAGCGTGTAGGCAGCGCCGTACGCCTGCATGGCCCAACACTCCATCTCACCGAAGCGCTGGCCACCGAACTGGGCCTTACCGCCGAGCGGCTGCTGGGTGATCATCGAGTACGGACCGGTGGAGCGAGCGTGGATCTTGTCGTCGACCAGGTGGTGCAGCTTGATGATGTACATGTAGCCGACAGACACCGGGTACGGGAACGGCTCGCCGGAACGACCGTCGAACAGCGTCGCCTTGCCGTCGCCATTGACCATGACCTCACCGTCGCGGTTCGGCAGCGTCGAGGACAGCAGTCCGGTCAGCTCCTCCTCGCGGGCGCCGTCGAACACCGGGGTTGCGGTGTTGGTGTCGGGCTCGGCCGAGTACATGTCCTCGGGCAGCTTCGACGCCCAGTCGGGCACACCACTCGCGACGTTGATGTTCCAGCCGGTCTTGGCGATCCACCCGAGGTGGGTCTCCAGGATCTGACCGATGTTCATACGACGCGGAACACCGTGGGTGTTCAGGATGATGTCGACGGGGGTGCCGTCGGGCAGGAACGGCATGTCCTCCTGCGGGAGGATCTTGCCGATGACACCCTTGTTGCCGTGGCGGCCTGCGAGCTTGTCGCCGTCCTGGATCTTGCGCTTCTGGGCCACGTACACGCGGACCAGTTCGTTGACACCGGGAGCGAGATCGTCGTCGTCGTCGCGGCTGAAGACGCGGACACCGATGACCTTGCCGGTCTCACCGTGGGGCACCTTGAGCGACGTGTCGCGAACCTCGCGAGCCTTCTCACCGAAGATCGCGCGGAGCAGACGCTCTTCCGGGGTCAGCTCGGTCTCGCCCTTCGGGGTGACCTTGCCGACCAGGATGTCGCCGTCACGGACCTCGGCGCCGATACGCACGATGCCGCGCTCGTCGAGGTCGGCGAGGACCTCGTCGGAGACGTTCGGGATGTCGCGCGTGATCTCCTCGGCACCGAGCTTGGTGTCGCGGGCGTCGATCTCGTGCTCCTCGATGTGGATCGAGGTGAGTACGTCTTCCTCCACGAGCCGCTGGCTCAGGATGATGGCGTCCTCGTAGTTGTGACCCTCCCACGGCATGATCGCCACGAGCAGGTTCTTGCCCAGTGCCATCTCGCCGTTCTCGGTACACGGACCGTCGGCCAGGACCTGGCCTGCCTCGACGCGCTGTCCCTCGTCGACGATCGGGCGCTGGTTGGCGCACGTGCCGTGGTTGGAACGCGCGAACTTGCGCATCCGGTAGGTGTCGCGGGTGCCGTCGTCTGCCATCACGGTGATGTAGTCGGCGGAGACCTCTTCGATCACACCGGTCTTGCCCGAGACGATGACGTCGCCGGCATCGACCGCCGCGCGCAGCTCCATACCGGTGCCGACCAGCGGCGACTCGTTACGGACCAGCGGCACGGCCTGACGCTGCATGTTCGCACCCATCAGGGCGCGGTTCGCGTCGTCGTGCTCGAGGAACGGGATCATCGCGGTCGCGACCGACACCATCTGTCGCGGCGAGACGTCGAGGTATTCGACCTCGGTCGCGCCGACGAACTCGACCTCCGAACCCTTCTTACGGACCAGCACGCGATCGTCGGTGATGGTTCCGTTGAGGTCGAAGTTGGTGTTCGCCTGGCCGATGAGGAAGCGGTCTTCCTCATCCGCGGTCAGGTACTGGATGTCGTCGGTGACGACACCGTCGACGACCTTGCGGTACGGCGTCTCGATGAAGCCGAACGGGTTGACCCGCGCGTAGACCGAGAGCGATCCGATCAGACCGATGTTCGGACCCTCAGGGGTCTCGATCGGACACATGCGGCCGTAGTGCGACGGGTGGACGTCGCGGACCTCGAGGCCCGCACGCTCACGGCTCAGACCACCGGGGCCGAGAGCCGAGAGACGACGCTTGTGCGTCAGACCCGACAGCGGGTTGTTCTGATCCATGAATTGCGAGAGCTGCGACGTTCCGAAGAACTCCTTGATCGCCGCCACGACGGGACGGATGTTGATCAGGGTCTGCGGGGTGATCGCCTCGACGTCCTGGGTCGTCATGCGCTCACGCACGACGCGCTCCATACGCGAGAGGCCGACGCGGATCTGGTTCTGGATGAGCTCGCCGACGGTACGCAGACGACGGTTGCCGAAGTGGTCGATGTCGTCGACCTCGATCGGGACGTCGAGGCCGTCGGGTCCGGCGACCTTCGCGAGCGACACGGTGTGCGGGTCGGAATCGTGCAGACGCACGAGGTACTCGACGGTCGCGGCGATGTCTTCGCGGGTCAGGACCGACTCGCCCGTCATCGGGTTGTCGGTGAGGCCCAACTTCTTGTTGATCTTGTAACGACCGACGCGTGCGAGGTCGTAGCGCTTCTCCTTGAAGAACAGGTTCTCGAGGAGGTTCTCAGCCGACTCGCGGGTCGGGGGCTCGCCCGGACGCAGCTTGCGGTAGACCTCGAGCAGCGCCTCGTCCTGGTTGGCGGTGTTGTCCTTCTCCAGGGTCGACATCATGATCTCGGAGAACCCGAAGCGCTCGCTGATCTCTTCGTTCGTCCAGCCGAGAGCCTTCAGCAGCACGGTGACCGGCTGACGACGCTTGCGGTCGATGCGCACACCGACGGTGTCGCGCTTGTCGACGTCGAACTCCAGCCACGCGCCACGGCCCGGGATGACCTTCACGGTGTGGAGGGTCTTCTCGGTGGCCTTGTCGATGGAGGCGTCGAAGTAGACGCCCGGGCTGCGGACGAGCTGCGAGACGACGACACGCTCGGTGCCGTTGATGATGAAGCTGCCCTTGTCGGTCATGATCGGGAAGTCGCCCATGAAGACGGTCTGCGACTTGATCTCACCGGTGTTGTTGTTGATGAATTCCGCGGTGACGAACAGGGGCGCCGCGTAGGTCATGTCCTTGTCTTTGCACTCCTCGACGGAGGCCTTGACCTCGTCGAAGTGAGGGTCGGAGAAGGAAAGCGACATCGACCCCGAGAAGTCCTCGATCGGCGACAGTTCGTGGAGGATGTCCTCCAGTCCGCCGACGGGGTTCTCTTCGCCACGGGCGATGGCCTTGGCGCGCCACTCGGGGGAGCCGACGAGCCACTCGAAGGAATCGAGCTGTAGATCAAGGAGGCCCGGTACCTCCAGAGGCTCGCTGATTTTCGCGAACGATGCGCGGTGCGGCGCATTCGGGATGGTGGTTGAGGTGGACTGGCGATCGACTGCCAAGGTGCGTCCTTCCAACACGAGGGTTCTGCCTAGCGGTGTGTGCAACAAGCGCTAAGTGGCTTGGTGGGCCGTTCGCTGGTGACAACCTTCGATCGCGATCACCATGCACACACCAGAGGAGAATGTGGCCAGAAGGAGAATCGACAGATGGACAGGAGGCAGCCAGCGCAACGTCCAACTGTAGCAGAAAATAGACGCACTTTGTCAAGTAGCGTCTGGAAACGATTTCGCACTGGTGGCTGCCCGCGCTGCAATCGCTGGTGACAGATTGGCCCGCCAACGCCGCCACGTCAAGCGGTACGCGCCAATTTGTGCAAGAAAATTAGCGCCTCACCTGCGTGATGCCGCGTTGGCGGGGTCGCTGCGGCAAGAGTTCAGCACCCCGTTGCGCGTAGAACACGCGCTGGCCACACGGCTGCCCTGGGCAGTTGTGAAGCGACCAACTCGGTTCACGCGAGGAGCGAACCCACGATGGGCCAGCGTCGGCTCGTGGTTGCGCCGCCCCGTTCTGCACG
>NZ_DLSO01000102.1:0-12181 GCF_002500165.1 Gordonia sp. UBA7860
CAGAACCCCGTCGAGTACGAGGGCACCTACCCGCTTCCGGAGGCTCAGCTCGACCGATTCCTGCTGAAGGTGACCCTGCCGATTCCACCGCGCGACGACGAGATCACCGTGTTGGCAAGGCATGCAGCGGGATTCGATCCGCACGATCTGGCTGCTGCCGGTCTGCGACCGGTCGCCTCGGGCTCCGATGTGATCGCAGGCGCAGCCGCAGTGCGACGGGTGGCCGTGGCACCACAGGTCGCCGCCTACATCGTCGACATCGCCCGCGCGACCCGGATGTCGCCGTCGTTCTCACTCGGGGTCAGTCCACGAGGTGCGACCGCGCTGCTCGGCACGAGTCGCGCGTGGGCGTGGCTGAGCGGACGCGACTTCGTCACACCCGACGACGTGCAGATGATGGCGCAAGCGACTCTTGCGCACCGCCTTTCGCTGCGCCCGGAGGCTGAGCTCGAGGGAGTCTCGGTCGGCGCGGTGCTGGCTGCGGCGATCGGTTCCGTTCCCGTCCCACGCTGATGGTCATCACCGGCCGCTTCTTCGTACTCGTCCTCGCGGGCGCCATTCCGACGGTGCTCTTCCCCCACTACTGGGTGGTGCTGGCCTGGGTCGTGGTATGCGTCGTGCTACTGCTGATCGACCTCGCCATCGTCGGAAACCCCACGCGCACTCTCGAATTGGGTCGAGTGCCGTGCGGTCCGGTTCAGCTCGGCCAATCCACCCAGACGACGCTGTTGGTGCGCAACCTGTCCGGCAGTCGATTCCGCGGTCTGATCCGCGACGCATGGCAGCCGTCGGCGGGTGCGGAACCGACCGCGCCGCGGCCGGTGAATCTCGCTCCTGCGCAGTCGGAGTCGATCACGACGACCCTCACACCCACCCGCCGCGGTGACAAACTGGCCGTCGGTGTGACCGTTCGACGGCTCAGCCCTCTCGGACTCTGCGCCCGACAGCGCACCGTCGTGGTTCCGGGCATCGTGCGTGCGCTGCCCGTCTTCACCGCGCGCAAGCATCTGCCGTCGCGGTTGGCGTATCTGCGACAGCTCGACGGACGGTCGGCCGTGCGCACCCGTGGACAGGGAACCGAATTCGATTCTCTGCGTGACTATGTCGAGGGCGACGACGTGCGCAGTATCGATTGGCGTGCCACTGCGCGACGCCGCTCCGTCGTCGTCCGCACGTGGCAGCCGGAGAAGGACCGGCACATCGTGATCGTGCTCGACACGTCGCGGACGTCTGCCGGCCGTGTCGGCGACGCTCCGCGACTCGACGCCGCGATGGATGCGGCCCTGCTGCTGGCGTCGCTCGCGTCGCACGCGGGCGATCGGGTCGACTTCATCGCGGGTGATCGCGTGGTGCACCGGCGGGTCATCGGAGCGCCGCGCACAACCCTGCTGAGCGACTTCGTGACCGCGATGGCGCCGCTCGAACCCGCACTGGTGGAAGCAGATTGGCCCATGTTGTGCACCGAGGTGAGCAAGGTGTCGCGTCAGCGAGCACTCGTGGTGCTGCTGACACCGCTCGAACCGGCCGCGGTCGAGGAGTCGCTTCTACCGCCGCTCGCCGCACTCGCACAGCGCTACCAGGTGGTCATCGGATCGGTATCCGACCCGATGCTCGACGAGATGGCCGAACGTCGCGACGACGTCCGCGAGATCTACGACGCCGCGGCGGCGGTGCGCACACTGACGTTGCGTGGCCGCACGGCGTCGGGGTTGCGGCGTCTCGGCGTCGACGTCGTGGATGCCGCTCCCGACAAACTGCCCGCTGCGCTCGCCGACCACTACCTACTGCTGAAGTCGCGCGGAATGCTCTGAGCGGCTTGTCTCGCCGACCATCTGTCAGGCGACCGGAAGGCTGTATCCGCGGTCGATCTCGTCGAGATCGCCTGTGGCACCACGATCGTGGGCGCGCCGTCCGAGCACCAGCGCGTACAAGAGGAACCCGACCCACACGGTGACGCCTATACCGATGCGCGCCCATGTCGGGAGACCCGATGGGGTCACGAACGCTTCGATGGCTCCGCAGATGAGCAGCAGCACAACCAATCCGATGCCGATGGCGATCGCGGTGCGGCCGGCTTCGGCAAGCGAATCCGAGCGCTTACGGTCTCCGGGCGCAACCCAGGACCAGAAGATGCGCAGCCCGACACCCGCCGCCACGAACAGACAAGTGAGTTCGAGCAGCCCGTGCGGGGTGATGAGCCCGAAGAAGAGGTCGGCCCGACCGTGGTTGATCATGATCGAACCCGTCACCGCGAGGTTGAGAATATTTTGGTAGAGCATCCAGATCACCGGGAACCCGAAGATCCCGAAGGCGATGCACAGCAACGCAAGTCGGAAGTTGTTGGTCCAGACCTCGAACGCGAACGACGACGCGGCGTGCTCGGAGTAGTAGTTCTCGAAGTCGTCGTTGACGAGGTGCTCGATCTCCTCGCGCGACCCGAACGTGTGCTCCATGGTCGGGTGGTCGAGGAGCCACCAGCCGATGCCGACAGCGAACGCGATCGACACGACCAGCACCGTCAACCACCACCGTCGAGTGCTGTAGAGCGCGGCGGGCAGCGTTATCGTCACGTACCGCACCAGTTGGTCCCACGTGGTGACGGTCGACCCGAGCGCGTGCCCGCGAGCCCGGGCCAGCAGCGTCGACAAATATGCGACGACCGCGCGGTCTGGCGCCGACGATCGGATCACCGACAAGTGTGTGGCAGTGCGCTGATAGGCGTCGAGGATCTCGTCGGACTCGGCACCGGTGAGGTGGCGTTTTCGTGAGAGTTCGTCGAGTCTCTGCCACGTCGGTGACTTCGCTCGTACGTAGGCATCGAGATCCACATCGGTAGCCTAGCGAGACCACGGGCAGCGCTGTACCCCTGTGGGGCGGGATCATTCACGTGGCCCACGATCGGCTACGTCTGCGCCACCCGCAGCCGCTACGGTGGTGCGTATGTACCCGGGGCCGAACATGCATGCAGGGCAGCCCATGTACGCGCGACCAAACATGTATGCGGGACCGGGCACGTACATGGCACCGCCCCCGTATACGGGCGCGCCGATGTACGGGGCCGGGACGGTCGGTCTCGGGCGCAACGACCTCGTCTCGGGTGAGGCAGTCGCACTTGACCTTCCGCCGGCATCACTCGGCAGGCGGATCGTCTCCGGAGTGATCGACGTGGTGATCGCCGTGGTCGTGCTCATCGCACTTTACTGGGTGTCGGTGAAGGTTGGCATGAGCCTGCGGGACGGCGCTGTGCTGGCAGGTGCGTTCGCGCTCTCGTCGGTGCTGGCGTTGATCGTGCTTCCGACGGCGGTGGAGACGCTCAGTCGGGGAAAGTCGTTGGGGCATTGGGCGCTCGGCCTGCGTACGGTCCGCGACGACGCCGGGCCGATCGGTTTCCGGCACGCGTTCACCAGGTCTCTCGTCGGCGTCGTCGAGATCTTCGTGTTCTTCGGTGTACCCGCGATTGTGTGTGCTGCCATCAGCCGCAAGGACAAGCGCGTTGGCGATCTCGTGGCAGGCACCTACGTGATCCGCGACCGGCGTTCACTGGAGGTCGCAGGCACCGCTGTCATGCCACCACACCTCGCAGAGTGGGCGCACACCGCCGACATCGGGGTTCTGAACGACCACCAGGCCATGCTGATCCGCGGCTTCCTCCATCAAGCGCCGTCGATCCGCGACGACGCCCTGCGCGCCGCTCTTGCAAGGCAGTTGGTGCAGATGCTCGCGCCGTACATCTCACCCGCGCCACCTGCCGGGGCCAACGACGTCGACGTGCTCAATGCCGTTGCGGCGCAACGCCGACACCGCGAGTGGCTACGACTGGAGCGGGACGAGGAACTTCGACGCCGCGTGCTCCACTGAGCAAGCGGCGCCGACGGGGCCCCCGTCGCGCCGAGCGGGTACCGCCGCCGCTACTTCAGCTCGCTGCTCGATTTGCCGAGCACGCGTCGCGCGATGATCAGTTGCTGGATCTGCTGTGTGCCCTCGAAGATGTCGAGGATCTTGGAGTCGCGCGCCCACTTCTCGAGCAGTCCGACCTCGGAATAGCCTGCGGTGCCGCCGATCTCGACTGCCTTGTTGGTCAGCTCGGTGACCATGCGGCCCGCCTTGGCCTTCGACATCGACGCCTCAGTGGAGTTCGGCTGCTTGTTGTCGGCCATCCACGCGGCACGGATGGCAAGCAACCACGAAGCCTCCCAATCGGATTCGAGGCGGATGAAGTCGTGGACAGCTGCTGGTTGATTGGCGGCAGGTTTGTCGTAGTCGATGACGTGTCCGGCGCCCTCGAGGGTTGCGCGCAGCTCCTCGAGTGCGGCACGGCCGAGGCCGACGGCCATCGCCGCGACGAGCGGACGCGTGTTGTCGAAGGTCTGCATGACACCCGCGAACGCCTTCTTGGTATCGACTTCCGGTGAGCCGAGTAGGTTTTCGGCGGGTACGCGGGCATTCTCGAAGCGAAGCACCGCGGTGTCGGAGGCCTTGATGCCGAGCTTGTGCTCGAGGCGGACAACAGACACTCCCTCGGTGTCCATCGGCACGACGAAGCTCTTGATCGCGGCACGGCCGGCACTCTTGTCGACGGTCGCCCACACCACCACGTGATCGGCACGCGAACCCGCGGTCACGAAGATCTTCTCGCCGTTGATGACGTACTCGTCGCCGTCGAGTGTCGCGGTGGTGCTGACGGCCGCCGAATCGGAGCCGAAGCTCGGCTCGGTGATCGCCATCGACGCCCAGACGTCCTTGAACTTCTCGAGCTGCTCGGGGTTGGCCACCGCGGCGATCGCCGCGTTCCCCAGGCCCTGATACGGAATCGACAGCATGAGCGCGACGTCGCCCCAGCCCATTTCGACGCCGTGCAGAACCGCGCGCATGTTGCCGCCGTTGACGACGTCGGACTTCTTCGCCGACGACTTGTCCGCGGCGTCGGACTCACGTCCCTTGCGGGCGGCTTCGCGAGCGAGTTCACCCAGCTCGTCGAGCTCCTCGGGGTAGGTGTGCTCGGCCTTGTCGTACGTGCGCGAGATGGGCCGGAAGATGTGCTCGGCAGCGAGATGCGCCTGCTCGGTGACCGGGGCGAGCTTCTGCGGGAGCTCGAGGTTGATTGCCATGGTCGGTATCTTACTGCGCGGTAAGATAGATTTCCAGCCCTCCCTGAAAGTCCTTTCCGGTCTTGCGGGTCGTCGTGCGTCAGCAGTAACCGACCCGTGCGCGGCGACGCCCGTTTACGCTGGCCACATGGCCTACGACGACGATCTCGCCTACCGGATCCGCGAGCTGCTGTCGGGGGAGAGCGGTGTCGCTGAGAAGTCGATGTTCGGCGGACTCGCGTTCTTGGTCGACGGCAACATGGCCGTTGCGGCGAGCGGGCACGGTGGACTCATGGTGCGCGTGCCGCCCGACGAGACCGACGCCTACCTGGCCGGAGCGCACACGGCCCCGATGGTCATGTCGGGTCGAGAAACCCGCGGCTGGTTACGGGTCTCGACGGAAGGCATCCGCACCAAGCGTCAGCTCGAGAAATGGGTCGGCGTGGGCGTCGGCTACGCGCGTTCGCTGCCGCCGAAGTGAGTGCCTCCGCGTGGCTGCCGAAATGAGGTGGCCCCGAGATGAGGAGGCTCACGAAATTCTGTTGGCGGCAGCGTCGTCGAATGCCATTGTGAAGCCCCATGACCATCCGACGATTCGACGACGCCTCGGTGGCCGACTGGCTGATGACCGACGGGCGAGACTGGGCCCGAGCGGTGACCCGCGGGCCGCTCGGCTTCGATGCGTATGCACGTCTGCTGCACATACCCGACCCCGCATTTCCAGGACAACGCGAGAACGACGTCGAATCCGTCTACGGCCCAAGCGAGTTGTGGCAGATCGCCGTCGCGGTCGAGGATTTGCATCGGTATACCACCACACCGGACGAGATCTATTACCTGATCTGGGCCGGTTGTGGTTATCCAGAACTGCTGCGCGATGGCGTGCCCATCGCCGGAATCCGGACGAGCGCGGGTCCACGATGCGCGACTACCACCTGTTCGTCGGCGACACCGACATGCTGGGCTGGCTACTGCCCGCGCCCGCATTCGTCTGGCCGGCAGATAGAGCGTGGTGCTTCACCGAAGACGTCGATCCGCACTTCGCGACGATCGGTGCGTCGACAGCGGCCATCGCGAGTCTACTTCGGGATACGCGCATCGACACGGTCGCCGACGACCCGGACGTCTCGCCGCCGTTCTACCGCTGACGGCCTGAATCACTCATCGAGAAGCGGCACCACGGCGAACACTTCAAGGTCACGCGGTGTGCCCTTCGCCTTGAAACGTCGCTTGCGGCTGAGCAATTGGAGCCCTTCCGCAGACTGCAGCGCATCGCTGGTGGCCAGCACCTCACCGGTTCCGGCGGCATCGGCGACGCGGGCCGCGATGTTCACGTCGACGCCGAGGTAGTCGCCACCGACCTGCCGCGGAGTTCCGGTGTGCACTCCGGCGCGCAGCTGCGCACGGTAGTCGTCGTGAGTGATCGCACTGACTGCGCCGCACAGTTCGAACGCGGCGAGGATCGCGTCGGCGGCATCGGGGAACACTGCCATCACGCCGTCGCCGAGCGACTTCACGATCCGGCCGCGATGAGCGCCGACGATGTCGCTGCTCACGCGATTGACCTCACCGATCAGCGACAGCACACTGTCGTCGCCTGCGCGCAGGGCCCACGACGAGAATCCGACGAGGTCGGTGAACAGGACCGTCACGTCACCGCTCGCGGTTGCCGTGGCCGACCTGCGATCGACGAGCGCCTGCCACACCTTCACGACGCTGAGCGCCAGCTCGCGCGACGCGCTCGGCGACCGATCGCTCCCGGTCAGCAACTTCTCCATGCGATCGGAGAGGCGCGTCGGACGCGAGAGGTCGAGTTCGGGGACCGTCTCGGGCGTCAGCTTTCGCGGCAGCTGCGCCGCCCTGATCAGCGACGGCGTCCGGTCGGCCCGGGTGAGGAACTCGCCGACACGCGCCGGACCCGACGGCCCGGGCTTGTCGTCAGGCGGTGTCGAGCCGGGGGTGGTGTCATCGTCGGACGTCACGAGTCAGATCGTAGCGACAAGCTCGACCAGCGGGAGCGACCACGACGACGCGACAGGTGGTCTCGACAAGCTCGACCAGCGGGTGTAGCTCGACCAGCGAGTGGCCGACCGGGCGCGGCCGCTATGGGACGATGTTCACCATTCGGCCGGGCACGACGATCACCTTGCGCGGCGGCTGGCCGTCGAGGATCGCGAGGATCTTCTCGTCGTCGAGTGCTGCGGCGCGGATCGTCTCCTCGTCGGCGTCGGCAGGCACCGTGATGCGGCTGCGGACCTTGCCCTTGACCTGGATCGGGATCTCGACGGTGTCGTCGACCAGGTAGCGCTCGTCGGCGACCGGGAACGGTCCGCGCACCAGCAGTTCGTCGTGGCCGAGCCGCGACCACAGCTCCTCGGAGATGTGCGGCGCAAGTGGCGCGAGCATCAGGACGAGCTGTTCGACGGTGCTGCGGGGCGCGCCGTCGGGGAACTGCTTGGTCAGGTGGCTGGTCAGTTTGATCAGCGCGGCGACGGCGATGTTGTCGCGCAGGCCGTTGTAGTCCTCCCGCACCTCCGCGATTGTCTTGTGCAGCAGGCGAAGTGTCTCGTCGTCGGGCTCGATGTCGGCGACGCGGACCGCACCGGACTCCTCGTCGACGACCAGGCGCCATGCGCGCTGCAGGAATCGCTGCAGTCCCACAACGTCTTTCGTTGCCCACGGGCGTGACTGATCGAGTGGGCCCATGTACATCTCGTAGAGCCGCAACGTATCTGCGCCGTACTCAGCGGCGATGTCGTCGGGAGTCACCGAGTTCTTCAGCGACTTGCCCATCTTGCCGTACTCTTGCGTGACCTTCTCACCGTTGTAGACGAACTCGCCGTCGACCTCGGTGACCTCTTCGGCAGGCACATAGATGCCGCGTGAATCGGTGTAGGCGTATGCCTGGATCATGCCCTGGTTGAACAACTTTCGATACGGCTCACTGCTGGTGACGTAGCCGAGGTCGAAGAGCACCTTGTGCCAGAAGCGCGAATACAGCAGGTGCAGAACGGCATGCTCGACGCCGCCGATGTAGAGGTCGAGTCCGCCCGGATCGCTGAGACCGTGTAGCTCCGGCCGCGGACCCATCCAGTACGCCTCGTTCTCCTTGGCGCAGAACTCTTCTTCGTTGGTGGGGTCGATGTAGCGCAGCTGATACCAGGAGCTTCCGGCCCACTGCGGCATGACATTGGCGTCACGCTTGTACTTCTTCGGACCGTCGCCGAGATCGAGTTCGACGTGGATCCAGTCCGACGCCTTCTCCAGCGGCGGACTCGGTTCACTGTCGGCGTCGTCGGGGTCGAAGGCTACGGGCGCGTAGTCCTCGACCTCCGGAAGCTCAACGGGCAGCATCGATTCGGGCAGTGCGTGCGCGCGACCCTCCTCGTCGTAGACGATCGGGAACGGCTCGCCCCAGTAGCGCTGACGGGCAAAGAGCCAGTCGCGCAGTTTGTACTGCACGGTGCCCTGCCCCGAGCCCTGCTCTTCGAGCCACTCGATGATCGCGGCCTTCGCGTCGTCGACGTTCTTGCCGTCGAGGAAGCCCGAGTTCACCAGCGGACCGTCGCCGACGTACGCCTCCTCAGAGATGCCGGCCTCGGAGCCGATGACCTCGACGATGGGCAGTCCGAAGACCGTCGCGAACTCATAGTCGCGTGAGTCGTGTGCGGGGACCGCCATGATCGCGCCGGTGCCGTAGCCCATCAGCACGTAGTCGGCAACGAAGACCGGAACCTGTTGGCCGTTAACCGGATTGGTCGCGAACGACCCGGTGAAGACGCCGGTCTTCTCCTTGTTCTCCTGCCGCTCGAGATCGGACTTCGCCGCGATCGACGCGCGATAGTTCTTGATCGCCTCGGCAGGCGTCGACGCTCCGTAGGTCCACCGCTCGTCGACCGCCGCACCCTCGGGAGCCGACGGCCACGCGTCGGCCGTGAGCACGTCGACCAGCGGATGTTCTGGGGCGAGTACCACGTAGGTGGCGCCGAAGAGTGTGTCGGGGCGCGTGGTGAAGACGTCGACGGCCACCTCGCCATCGGCTTGTGCCGGGATACCCGGCACGGGGAACTGCACCTGGGCGCCGCGTGAACGTCCAATCCAGTTGCGCTGCATGGTCTTGACCTTCTCGGGCCAGTCCAGCACCTCGAGGTCGTCGAGCAGGCGGTCGGAGTACGCGGTGATGCGCATCATCCACTGGCGCAGGTGCTTGCGGAACACCGGAAAGTTCCCGCGGTCGCTTCGGCCGTCGGCGGTGACTTCTTCGTTGGCGAGCACGGTACCGAGGCCCGGTGCCCAGTTCACGAGTGAATCACTCAGGTAGACAAGGCGATACGAGTCGACGACGTCGGACTTCTCGGATGCCGACAGATCTGCCCACACCCGACCGTCCTCGAGAGTGCGTGCCCCGCTGTCGAATTCGGCGATCAGCTCGTCGACGCGACGCGCCTTGCCGGCCTCGTCGTCGTACCAGGCGTTGTAGATCTGCAGGAAGATCCACTGCGTCCAGCGGTAGAACGAGACGTCGGTGGTGGCGACTCGACGTCGCTCGTCGTGCCCGAGGCCGAGGCGTCGGATCTGGCCGAGGTAGCGCTCGATGTTGGCCTCGGTCGTCGTGCGGGGGTGGGTACCGGTCTGCACCGCGTACTGCTCCGCCGGTAGACCGAAGGAGTCGAAGCCCATCGTGTGCAGCACGTTGGCGCCCGACATGCGCTGGAACCGCGCGAACACGTCGCTGGCGATGAAGCCGAGCGGATGTCCGACGTGCAGGCCAGCGCCCGAGGGGTACGGGAACATGTCCTGGACGAAGAGCTTGTCGGGAGCGTCGGGGCCGCTTCCGTCGAAGGCACTCATGTCGCCGGCCAGCGGTCCGACCGGGTTGGGTGCCTCAAAAGCGTGGCGCTGAGTCCACTCGCGCTGCCAGCGTTCCTCGATCTCGCCTGCGAGTCGGGCGGTGTAACGGTGCCCAGGAGTCGCGGAAGCTGGGTCGGTGCTCGCCTGATCGGCGGCGCCCTCGGAGGTGGAGATGTCGGCGGTGCTCACCTCACCAGGGTAAATCGTGGCTTCACCTGCCCTGAAATCGACGTCGGATGGGCGGGAAAAGTATGGTGGTCGGGTGAGTGTGGTGTCGATCGTCGTCTCGGTATGCGTCTTTGTGCTGGCCCTGGTGTGGCTGGTGGTCGGAGTGGCGGGCCTGATCGGCCGACTCCCGCGCAACCGATACTTCGGAGTCCGCACCGATTCGACGATGGCCTCGGCCGAGGCATTCACGCTGGCCAACCGCATCGCGGCCCCCGGAACTCTGGGCGCGGCGCTCATCTTGGTCGCCGGTGGCGCGCTGACGCTCGCCGTCGACAGCGGATGGTCGGTGGTGTTCGGATTGGTGGCGCTGGTTGCGGGCGTATTGCTGGTCGGCGCTGTCAGCGGTTACGCGGTTCGCGCAGCCGACGCCGTCGCCCCCGCAGCAGATGCGGGCTGCAGTTGCTGCTCGTCGGATCACAGCAGCGTCGACGACGCACATGCCGCGCAACCCGAGGAGACCAGCGCCGCCGCCGACTGCGGCACCGACAGCTGCGCGTCGTGCACGCTGCGTGGCATGTGCAGCACCGACGATTCGTCGAGCGGTACGACACCGGCACAGTCCGACCGTCGCGCGCCCATTCAATAGGACGTGCGCCGACTCCTTGCCCGGTCTCCGATCGACGGCTTCGTCCTGGCGATTCTCGCAGCGGTCGTGGTGGCCGCGTTCTTCCCGGCACGCGGGACGTTTGCCGAGGTTCTCGACTGGGCGGTCACGATCGCCATCGGATTCCTGTTCTTCCTGTACGGCGCGCGCCTGCATCCGCGCGAGGCACTCAACGGGCTGTCGCATTGGCGGCTGCACCTGACGATCCTGGCGTTCACGTTTCTGGTGTTCCCACTCGTCGGCCTGGCGATACGGCCCGTCGTCGAACCGCTGATCGGTCACGACCTGTACACCGGCCTCCTGTACCTGACCCTGGTGCCGTCGACGGTGCAGTCGTCGATCGCGTTCACGTCGATCGCCCGCGGCAATGTACCGGGCGCGATCGTGAGCGCCTCGGCGTCGAATCTCATCGGTGTTGTGTTGACGCCGCTGCTGGTGGTCGCCCTGATGAGCGGTACGAATGGGGTGCACATCTCGGCGTCATCGGTCGTCGAGATCCTGCTGCAGATCTTGGTTCCGTTCATCGCGGGACAACTCTGCCGACCGCTGGTCGACCCGTTCCTCAAGCGCTACGCCGAGCCAACCAAGTTCGTCGACAGGGCGTCGATCGTGCTCGTCGTCTACGCGGCATTCAGCGAGGGCGTGCGCAATGGGATCTGGTCGATCGTGAGTGCGTGGCAGGTCGTGGCGGTCGCGGTGATCGCTGCGGTGCTGGTCATCGTGATGCTCGCGCTGACCTGGTGGAGTGCGCGACGACTGGGATTCAGCCGTGCCGACGCCATCGCAATTCAGTTCTGCGGCACCAAGAAGAGCCTCGCCACCGGCCTACCGATGGCCACGGTGCTGTTCGGCGGCTCAGTCGTCGGGCTGATCGTGTTGCCGCTCATGATCTTTCACCAGATCCAGCTCATTATCTGTTCGTGGCTGGCCACCCGCTACAGCCGCAACCACGCCGCCGTCGACGCTGTCTGACGCCCGCGCGGCGTGTCGACGCCGGACGTAGGTGACGAGAACATAGATCGCCGCGCAGCACCCCAGCCCGATCACGACGTAGAGCAGGATCGTGGCACCGAGGACTGCGCCTGCGAAGTACCCGGCGAGAAGCACGGCGGTCACCCAACTGACAGCCCCGACGATGTCGGCGACACCGAACTTTGCGAACTGCATCCCGGTCATCCCCGCGACCCTCGGCATGAGCGTGCGGATGTAACCGACCCAGCGACTCGCCGCGACCATCCACATTCCGGATTGATTGAGGCTCGTGCGCGCCTGTTCCCACCGCTGTTCGCCGAAACGACGTCCAAGGGGAGACTTCATCATGCGGGGGCCGCCGACCCTCCCGAACCAGAATCCGACAGAATCGCCCGCGATCGCGCACACGCACGTCACCGTGATCAGCACGCCGAGGTTG
>NZ_DLSO01000032.1:0-21018 GCF_002500165.1 Gordonia sp. UBA7860
GCCGACGAGCCCGCCCCTCCGGCCGACCGATCGCCCGGAGAATCGCGTAGCACCGATGCCGCGGCTCGCCCACCCCAACAGCGGCTTCCTTCACCGGCACCCCGGCATCCACCAGCCTCGCCAACTGGTCACCGAACCGAACACAGTCCTCCTGAAACGACATGATCGCCGCAACCTCTCACCTGAGAGTGTTGCGACGATCATGTGAACCCGCCTTCGTGAGTGCGGGGCCGCGGTGTATCTGAGGGGGGTCGGGTCAGCTCAGGCGCTCGAGCACCATCGCCATGCCCTGGCCACCGCCGACGCACATCGTCTCGATGCCGAATGTCTTGTCGTAGGTCTGCAGGTTGTTGAGCAGCGTGGTGGTGATACGCGCACCGGTCATGCCGAACGGGTGGCCGAGAGCGATGGCGCCGCCGGACACGTTCAGCTTGTCGTGGTCGATGCCGAGCTCGTTTGCCGAACCGATGACCTGCACGGCGAATGCCTCGTTGATCTCGAACAGGTCGATGTCGGAGATCGACTTACCCGCGACGCGAAGCACCTTGCGGACGGCCTCGATGGGGCCGAGACCCATGATCTCGGGTGAGAGTCCGGTCGCGGCGGTGGCGACGACGCGCGCGAGCGGGGTCAGGCCGAGTTCCTTGGCCTTGGTGTCGCTCATGATGACCAGCGCGGCTGCGCCGTCGTTCAGCGGGCAGGCGTTGCCGGCGGTGATCGTGCCGTCGGGGCGGAAGACGGGCTTGAGCTGCGAGATCTTCTCGTAGGTCGTGCCCGGTCGGGGGCCGTCGTCGGTGCTGACGACGGTGCCGTCGGCCAGCGTGATCGGGTCGATCTCGCGCTCGAAGAATCCGGCCTTGATGGCCTCCTCTGCGCGGTTCTGGCTGCGCACGCCCCAGTGGTCCTGGTCTTCGCGCGAGATGCCGGTGAAGCTCGCGACGTTCTCGGCGGTCTGACCCATCGCGATGTACACGTCGGGGATCAGGCCGTCTTCGCGGGGATCGTGCCACGCGGGAGCGCCGCCCTCGGCGGAGCGTTCGGTGCGGGCCAGCGCCTCGTCGAACAGCGGGTTCTTGGAATCGGGAGCACCGTCGGCGCCGCCGGAGATGGCGAAGCTCGACACGCTCTCGAGGCCACCGGAGATGAACACATCACCCTCGCCGGCCTTGATGGCGTGCAGGGCCATGCGCGTGGTCTGCAACGACGACGAGCAGTAGCGGTTCACGGTGACACCGGGGATGTGATCGAAGCCGAGTTCGACGCCGAGCACGCGGGCGATGTTGTAGCCGCCCTGGCCGCCGGGCTGGCCGATTCCCCAGTGGATGTCTTCGATTTCCTTGGGGTCGAGCTCGGGGACCTTGGCGAGAAGTGCGGTGACGATCTGTCGAGAGAGTTCGTCGGGACGAACGTCTTTGAGGGATCCCTTTCCGGCGCGGCCGATCGGGGAGCGGGCATGGGCAACGATGACAGCTTCAGGCATGTGAAACACGTTACTGGACAGCTCGGGTGTCAGAAGAGCCGGATTTGTCACTCGTCGGAGCGCGGAGCCTTTGATGCGGTATCCGGTTGGACGAGAGGCAAGAAGACGTCGTCGACGATGGTGCGCAGAACGTCGTCGGACACGGGTTTCAGGGACATGAGTACCTCGTAGCGATAGAGGTCGGCAGGCAGTGCGATGGCCCGCTCGGTCACATGTGCCGGGTCCACCTCGCCCCGAGCGATCGCACGTTCGACGATGGTGGCCATGGTCGACGTCCGATCGCCGATGAACAGCGCGCGAACCTCACGGGGGGTGTTGGCGCCTTCGGCGAAATACTCGCCGAGACTCGACGCCATCATGACCACGAAATCGGCGCGAGTGTCATTCATGTCGCGTAGCGCTTCGAGGACGTCGTCACGCAGATTTCCGGTGTCGGGTACGACGACCTCGACCTGCCGCCCACGATGCGAGATCGCGGCGCGCAGCAGTTCGCCGCGTGTTGCCCACCGGCGATAGAGCACGGGCCTGCTGGTTCCGGCTCGTTCGGCGACGGCCTCGAAGGTCAGCCCCGAGTAGCCGCGGTCGAGCAGTTGCTCCCACGCGGCGTCGAGGATGGCGGCCTCGAGTTCGGCGCCGCGGCGTCGTGTGGGGTTGGCGTCCTGGTGTTCAAGATCCACTTGCGTATCTTATCGCGCCAGCCTATCGTCGGAAATAAGATACACGGCTGATTCTTAAAGGGGTTCCCATGACGGCAACAACGTCCCCGGCCCAGACCATCGATCCCGCGACGCGTCGAGTCGCGTGGGCTGTGATCATCGGTCTGATCGCACCGATCCTCGACACCACGATCACCACCATCGCGCTCGAGACGCTCGGCCGAGACCTCGACGTTCCGGTGTCGACGATCCAGTGGGTCAGTACCGGATACCTGCTGGCGCTCGCCGTCGCGGTGCCGTTGGCGGGTTGGGCGGCAACGCGATTCGGGTCACGCGTCGCTTGGATCGCGGGGCTGCTGATCTTCCTGCTCGGCTCGGTCTTGTGCGCAGTGGCATGGGATGCGCCGTCGCTCATCGCATTTCGCGTTCTACAGGGCCTCGGCGCCGGACTGATCATGCCGCTGATGATGTCGATCCTGGTGTCGGCCAGTGGTGGAGTGGCGCTCGGACAGGTCATCGCTCTGGTGTCGATGCCGACCGCGCTGGGGCCGATCCTGGGTCCCGTGCTCGGTGGCGTGATCCTGAACTGGCTCAACTGGCGGTGGCTCTTTCTCATCAACGTCCCGATCGTGGCGGTCGCGCTCTACCTCGCGCGGCGTATCCCCGACGATGGCCGCACCCGCGGCGCCGACGATCACCACGCTCACCTTGATGTCGTCGGATTACTGCTTCTCGCACCGGGTTTGGCGCTGATCCTGCTCGGGCTCTCCAATGCCCACGCCGGCTTCGTCAGTCGGAGTGTGATGATTCCGCTGGTCGTCGGCGTGATCGCGCTGGGAGTGTTCGTGGTGCGCAGCTTGGTGTCTGTGCGGCAGGGGATCGTCGACATCCGGATTCTTGCTCATCGCGCAGTTGCCGCGTCGTCGGCCGGACTGTTCGCGTTCGGCATCGCATCGTTCGGGGCAATGTTCCTGCTGCCCTTGTTCTTTCAGCAGGTGTTCGGCGACTCGGTGCTCCGGGCGGCGCTCTATCTGATCCCGCAGGGCGTCGGAGCGTTCGTGACCCGCGGGCTGGCGGGAAAGTTGACCGACCGGTTCGGCGGGCGCTGGGTGGCGGCGTGCGGGTTCGTGATTGTGGCGGCCGCGACTGTGCCGTTCGCGTTCGCCGATGCGGGAACCTCGGTGGTCTGGTTGATGATCGCCTTGCTGTTCCGTGGCCTCGGGCTCGGGTTGCTGTTGTCGCCGATCATGGCCGCAGGCTTCATCGGCGTCCCCGACTCCGCGCGTCAGGACACCAGCATGCTCACCCGGATCACCCAGCAACTCGGCGGCTCCTTCGGCACCGCGATCCTCGCCGTCGTGGTCATGTCGGCTGCCTCTGCGGCAGCGGGTTTCTCCGCGGCGTTCTGGTGGTCGGTGGTGTTCGCGCTGGTAGGCGCCGTGCTCGCGCTGATGCTGCCGTCGCGGCCTGCGCTCACGTGAACGGCGTGATCTCGATCCCCTCGGTGGTCAGCCGTTGACGGGTGGCCACCGCCATCGCGACAGCGGCTGGGCTGTCGCCGTGCAGGCAGACGGAGTCGACGTCGATCCGTATCGTGTCGCCTTCGACGGAGTCGACGACGCCGTCGGAGACCATGCGCATCACCCGCTCGGCGACCGCCGCAGGATCGTCGAGGACTGCGCCCGGTTCGCGTCGGGAGACCAAGGTGCCGTCGGAGTGGTACGCCCGATCGGCGAAAGCTTCTCGGACGGTAGGGATTCCGCGATCCGAAGCGATCTCGAGTAGCAGTGACCCCGGCAAGCCGAGTACGGGGAGGTGTGGATCGACCGCGGCTATCGCGTCGACCACAGCACGCGCGTGCACGTCGTGGTGAACGGCCGTGTTGTACAGCGCCCCATGTGGTTTGACGTAGCTGACGGTGCCGCCGGCGGCGCGAGCAATGGCCTGCAGTCCGCCGATCTGGTAGACGACGTCGTCGGTCAACTCCGTCTGTGTGGCGTCCACGAACCGCCGCCCGAAGCCTGCGAGGTCCCGATAGCTGACCTGTGCACCGATGCGGACACCGTTCGCGAGTGCACTGCGACATGTTCGTGCCAACGTGCTCGGATCGCCCGCGTGAAAACCGCAGGCAACGTTGGCGCTGGTGACCACCTCGAGCACGGCGTCGTCGTCGCCGAGCTCCCAGCGGCCGAACGACTCGCCGACGTCGCTGTTGAGATCGATGTGCGTCATTCGACGGTCCGTGCGCGCCGCAGCAGGCGGGACATGAATTTGCTGGCGGGCACGGTCTCCGACATCTCGGGCGGCTCGGGCAGCGGTGCCGGTCCCCATTCACCGATCTCCTCGAGGACCGGGGGAGTGAGTATCGCCGCGGCGAGCTCGTATCCGGCCGCGGACGGGTGGAAGTGGTCGGGCGAGAACATGTGATCGGGCTTCGCCTTGAACTCCTCGGAGAGCAGATCGGCCAGCGGAACGGCGACGCCTCCCGCGCTGCGCACCGCTGACTGCTGGCGGGCAGCGAGCCGTAGGCCCCAGATGCGCAGCACCGACCGCAGCGGCTGCGGGATCGCGGTGATCACGCCGAAGTCGGGGCAGGTGCCGACGACGACCACCGCGCCCGTCTCGCGCAGTCGGCGGACGGCGGCTCCCAGACGATTCGCCGACGCTCGGATGCCGTTGGTGGCGGTCACGTCGTTGGCGCCGACCAGGATGACCGCGACGTCGGGTCGATGTCCCGCGATCAACATCGCGTCGATCTGCGCGCCGAGGCCTTTCGACGTCGCGCCGACGATGGCCTTGTTGCTGTAGCGGATGACCCGACCGGTGTCGGCCGCGACGCGACGGGCGACGCGCACGCCGGGGGTGTCGTCTGCCGACTCGACGCCGAGTCCCGCGGCCGTCGAATCGCCGAACACGGTCAGGTGCAGATCGGCAGGGGTATCGCGGGTGACGCGTAGCGGCTCGCCGCCGTCGGGGAGGTAGATGCCGTCGCCGTTGGGGGCGTTGTCGGTGCGGTGCGGGATGGTGGTTCTGGCTTGTTGTGCCTGCCAGACCAGCACGTTGTATGCCGCCCACGTGGCGCCGGCCCCTGCGGCCGTCGCGGTCGCTGCGGCACCGACATCGCGGAGGACGTGACGCGAATCGGACACGCGTCCCAGCTTAGCGGCAAGTCGAATGTGGACGGCTTGCGACGCTCTGGGACCATAGAGGTATGCGCATCGCCAATCACGTCGTCGACCTGGTGGGCAACACACCACTGGTCAAGCTCAACTCGGTGACCTCCCCCGGATCGGGGCTGGTCGCGGCCAAGGTCGAATACCTCAATCCTGGCGGCAGCAGCAAAGACCGGATCGCCGTGCGGATGGTCGACGCTGCGGAGAAGTCGGGGGAGCTGAAGCCCGGCGGCACGATCGTCGAGCCGACGTCGGGCAACACCGGTGTCGGGCTGGCGCTCGTCGCGCAGCAGCGCGGATACAAATGCATCTTCGTGTGCCCCGACAAGGTCGGCGAGGACAAGCGCAACGTGCTGCGTGCCTACGGCGCCGAGGTTGTCGTGTGCCCGACGGCCGTCCCGCCAGAACACCCCGACAGCTACTACAGCGTTTCCGACCGGCTGGTCCGTGAGGTCGACGGCGCGTGGAAGCCCAATCAGTACTCCAACCCCGCCGGTCCGCAGAGCCACTACGAGACCACCGGCCCGGAGATCTGGCGCGACACCGACGGCACCATCACGCACTTCGTCGCGGGCGTCGGCACCGGCGGCACCATCACCGGCACCGGCCGCTATCTCAAGGAGATCTCCGACGGCAAGGTCAAGGTCGTCGGCGTCGACCCAGAGGGTTCGGTCTACTCCGGCGGCACCGGGCGCCCGTACCTCGTCGAGGGTGTCGGTGAGGATTTCTGGCCCGACGCCTACGACCCGAGCATCCCCGACGAGATCATCGCGGTCTCCGACGCCGACTCATTCGACATGACCCGACGCCTCGCGCGCGAAGAGGGGCTGCTCGTCGGCGGCTCCTGCGGTATGGCGGTCGTCGCGGCACTGCAGGTGGCGCAGCGAGAGGGTCCCGACTCCGTCGTGGTGGTCCTGCTGCCCGACGGTGGGCGCGGCTACATGGCCAAGATCTTCAACGACGAGTGGATGAGCAGCTACGGCTTCCTGCGTACCCCGCTCGACGGTGACAAGCCGGAGCTGCTCGTCGGAGATGTGTTGCGCGGCAAGACCGGTACGCTTCCAGACCTCGTGCACACGCACCCGCAGGAGACGCTGCGCGACGCGATCGAGATCCTCCGCGAATACGGGGTGTCGCAGATGCCGGTCGTCGGCGCCGAGCCGCCGGTGATGGCGGGCGAGGTTGCAGGCGCGGTCACCGAACGTGACCTGCTCTCGGCGGTATTCGAGGGTCGTGCGAACCTCGCCGATCCCGTGTCGGCGCACATGGGAGATCCGTTCCCGCTCATCGGTTCCGGTGAGCCGGTGTCCGCGGCGACCAAGGCGCTCGGCGAGTCCGACGCACTCATGGTCGTCGAGGACGGAAAACCGATCGGCGTCATCACCCGACACGATCTGCTGGCATTCGTCAGCACCCATCCGACGATCACTGCCGGTTAGCGTCGGTGATCATCACTCAGCGAGGAGTTCTCACGTGAAGAAGTACCAGCGTCCACGCGGCTTTTCCACCGAAGCCATCCACGCAGGCTACGACCCCGACCCGCAGACCGGCGCGGTGAACGTCCCGGTCTACGCGAGTTCGACGTTCGCACAGGACGGCGTCGGCGGTCTGCGTGACGGATTCGAGTACGCGCGTACCGGAAATCCGACGCGTCGCGTGCTCGAGGCGAACATCGCCGCGATCGAGGGCGGTACGTACGGACGCGGTTTCTCCTCCGGCATGGCTGCCACCGACGCGCTGCTGCGCGCATCGCTACGTCCCGGCGACCACCTCGTGATCCCGAACGACGCCTACGGCGGCACCTTCCGCCTGATCGACAAGGTCTTCACGCAGTGGGGCATCGACTACTCCGTGGCGCCGGTCAGCGACATCGACGCGGTACGCACGGCGATCACCCCGAAGACCAAACTCGTGTGGGTCGAGACGCCGACCAATCCGCTGCTGAACGTCGGCGACATCGCCCGACTCGG
Organism: Gordonia sp. UBA7860; assembly: GCF_002500165.1. NCBI lineage: Bacteria > Bacillati > Actinomycetota > Actinomycetes > Mycobacteriales > Gordoniaceae > Gordonia > Gordonia sp. UBA7860. Next base: position 7,280 of record NZ_DLSO01000032.1, read on the forward strand.
TGAGGTCGCGCACGAGGCGAAGGCAAAACTGGTGGTGGACAACACCTTTGCGACGCCGTACCTGCAGCGTCCGCTGGAGTTGGGCGCCGACGTCGTGCTGCACTCCACCACCAAGTACCTCGGCGGGCATTCCGACGTCGTCGGTGGCGCACTGGTTACCGACGACGAGCAACTCGACTCCGACATCGCGTTCCTGCAGAACGGTGCGGGTGCTGTGCCGGGGCCGTTCGATGCCTACCTGACGATGCGCGGCATAAAGACGCTCGCGGTACGCATGGAGCGGCATTGCGACAACGCCGAGAAGGTCGCCGAGTACCTCAACCGCCACGACAAGATCGAGCGCGTGCTCTATCCGGGCGATCCCTCGCATCCCGGATACGAGGTCGCCGCCAAGCAGATGAAGCGGTTCGGCGGGATGGTCTCGGTGCTGGTGTCCGGCGGCATCGAGGACGCCAAGAAGTTCTGCGCGCGCACCGAGGTGTTCACCCTCGCGGAGTCGCTGGGCGGCGTCGAATCGCTGATCGAGCATCCCGGTGCGATGACCCACGCGTCGACCGCTGGGTCGTTGCTCGAGGTGCCCGAGAACCTGGTACGTCTGTCGGTCGGCATCGAAGACATCGACGACATCCTCGCCGACTTGGAGCAGGCGCTGCGGTAAGCCGGACCGCCAGATCGGGGACCGCTCGGGGTTGCGCTGCGTGAGGCATCGCGACCGCGTACGTTGACGCTCATCATGCTGATCGCACAGTCCGAGATCGACGCCGCCGCGGTGGTGTTGGCGCCCGTGATGCGTCGCACACCGATGGTGGCGTCGCGGGTGTTGTCCGAGCGCAGCGGCTCCGATGTCTGGCTCAAGTGCGAGAACCTGCAGCGCACAGGATCGTTCAAGCCACGCGGTGCGTTCTACCGGATCTCGCGGCTCACGCCCGACGAGCGCGCGGCAGGTGTCGTCGCGGCCAGCGCGGGCAACCACGCGCAGGGCGTGGCGTGGTCGGCCGCGCACCTGGGCATCGCCTCGCGCGTCTACATGCCGGTGGGTGCCGCCCTGCCGAAGCTGGCCGCCACCAAGGCATATGGGGCCGAGGTCGTGCTCGTCGGTGAGACGATCGACGAATCACTGGTCGCCGCACGAGCTTTCGCCGAAGAGACCGGCGCTACGCTGATCCATCCGTTCGACCATCGCGACATCGTGGCGGGTCAGGCCACCGTCGGTGTCGAGATCTGTGAGCAGATGCCCGATGTCGGTTCCATCGTCGTCCCGCTCGGCGGAGGTGGGCTGCTCGCCGGAATCGCCGCGGCGGTCAAAGCCAGGCGCCCCGGCGTCCGGATCATCGGTGTCCAGGCGGCGCAGGCGGCGGCATGGCCGACGTCGCTGCAGGAGGACATGCCCGTCGCGGCGACGCACATGTCGACGATGGCCGACGGTATCGCCGTCGCGCTACCCGGCGACGTTCCGTTCGCGCATGTTCGTGAGCTCGTCGACGAGGTGGTCACGGTCGATGAGGCGCAGTTGGCTACCGCGCTGCTCCTGCTGCTCGAACGCGCGAAGTTGCTCGTCGAACCCGCGGGCGCCGCTGGCGTCGCCGCGCTGATGAGTCTCGATCTCGATCTGCCGGGACCGATCTGCGTCGTCGCTTCGGGCGGCAACATCGACCCGCTCGTGCTCAGCCACGTGACCACAGCGGGACTCACCGCGTCCGGTCGTTTCTTGACGGTGACCGCCACCATCCCCGACCGCCCGGGTGGCCTCATCTCGTTGCTCGAACTACTGCGTGAGCAGGGGGCGAGCGTCGTCGACGTCGTGCATTCGCGTGTCGCCGACGACCTGCAGCTCGGCGAGGTGCAGGTGACGGTCAGCGCCGAGACCAGGGGCGCGGAGCACCAGGATGCTGTGCGCACAGCGCTCGCCGACGCAGGCTTCCTGCGCTGACGGTCCGGGCGAGCAGCATCGGATCAGACCTGCGGGCGCAGGGTCGAGAAGTGACGCAGGGTGTCGGTTTCGACCGTCTTGAACACCGACGCCGCCGTCGGTGCACTGAACAGCCTGACGGGTTTGGCTCCGGTCGCGAGTTCGAGCGCGAAGCGCCACACGAGTCGGCAGCCGACGTCGGCGCTGCTGACCTCGGTCAGTTCGCCGAACCGCGACAGTCCGGGTACGGTCACCGATTCTCCGCGAAATGCGTTGCGGTAGTGGTGTTCTCCTGGCTCCTCGACCCAGTCGAAGAAGTATTCGGAGAGTGCGACGCCCGGACCCAGTTTGGCCTGACGAGTCGTGCCGACCCCGTACGGAGGTGGCGAAGTGAACTCGATGCCTCTGATTGCCCGGCACCAGTCGAGTGTGTGCTGGCGCGTCAGTTCTGCCCACGCGCGTTCGGGCGTGACCGGCAGGTGGACGTCGATGCGATAGCTCACCGGTGACGTGTCGAAGAAGTCGAGATCGAATGAGTTGAGTGCGTAGCTGCGCGCCATCGTGCCATTCAAGCACGGCGCCGCACGGTCTTTCGGCGATACGTCCAGCGCGGGCACTCGTGATACATACCGCGGGGGCTAATCTGGCACAGTGTCCGCCCCCGCAACAACCGTGATCGGTCTGCTCGGTCCCGTCGCCGCAGGCGTGTCCGCAGCGCCGGATTCGCCGGTGACGCCGGATGACTTGGTGACGGTTCCGGGTATCCGCGCCAAGAGGTTGTTGGCATCGCTGGCGTTGGCCGGTGGACGCACCCGTTCGGCTGAGCGGCTCATCGACGATGTGTGGGGCGACGATCCGCCACGGTCACCGGGCGCGGCGCTGCACACCCAGATCTCGCGGCTGCGTGGCGTCCTCGGAGCCGGGCGCATCGAAGCGTCGGGAAGCGGGTATCGCCTGGTCGGCGCCCGCACCGACATCGAGATCGTCGACGACCTCATCGCACAGGGCGCCGCAGCCGCGCTCGACGACGCCGCGTCGTGGTGGCGGGGCGAGCCGGGCGACGACCTCGGAGACGAGGCCGCACCGCTGATCGGCGAGATCCGCGCACGAGCCACACATGTCGAAGACGCGCTCAACCGTGCCCGCAGCACGGTTGCGATGAACGCCGGCGATTACACAACGGCGCGGGAGATCGCCGAACAACGTTGTGCACGTGACCCGTTGGATGAAACGGCAGCACTTGACCTGATGCGTGCACTTGCCGGCGAGGGACGTATCGCCGATGCGCTCGCCGTGTACGCCGCGCTGCGCCGCCGACTATCGACAGAGTTGGGGGTCGACCCAGGGTCGACGATCACCGAGTTCCACAACGCGCTTCTCGCCGAGGGAGAACTCGATGTTCGACGACCCGCTCCGAGTCCGCGACGCTCGAGCATGCAAGCGGGTCTGCTGGTGGAGACGAGCGACCTCATCGGGCGCGAGGGCGACGTCGCGTCGATCCTCGAGCAGCTGAAGGCGAATCGCGTCGTCACCATCCAAGGACCGGGCGGAGTGGGCAAGACGCGGGTGGCCAACCGCGTCGGACACCGCCTCGTCGACGAGGGATCGTCGGTCTACTACGTGCCGCTCGCACCGATCCGCAACGACGACGACGTGGTGCCCGCCATCGCCGCGACACTAGGAGTCGGTGAATCAGACCTCGGCACCAACGCCCGACCCCGCATCGCGCCGACCGGCGATCTGCAGGACCGATTGATCGACGCCCTGCGTGGGCGGGACGCGCTGCTGATCCTGGACAACTGCGAGCAGATCATCGAGCGGTGTGCACGCCTGGTGGCCGATCTGCTCGCCGCCGACTCGTCGTTGAAGATCCTCGTCACGAGCCGTTCGCCGCTGATGCTGCCCGCCGAGCAGATCTTCGGGTTGCCGACGCTCGACGTCACCGACGACGGCGCCGCGGTCGAATTGTTCGTCACCCGTGCCCGCGCGGTGCGGCCCGACGCCGATCTGCCGCACGAATCCGTTGCGCAACTGTGCCGGCATCTCGACGGCCTACCGTTGGCAATCGAGTTGGCGGCAGCCCGAATTCGCACGATGACGGTCGAGGAGATCACCGATCGGTTGACGGAGCGATTCGCACTGCTTCGCGGGACGGACCGCAGCGCTCCCGACCGGCATCGCACGCTGCGGGCCGTGATCGATTGGAGCTGGGACCTTCTCGACGACGATGCGCGTGAGGCGCTGCGCCGACTGTGCAGATTTCCGGCCGGGTTCACGGTTGACGCGGCGGGAATCGTGCTGGGCTATCGCGGTTTTCGGCTCGACGACACGCTCGCCTCGCTGGTCAATCAGTCGTTGCTGACCGTGATCGAGGCCGACGGTCGGGTGCGGTATCGGATGCTGGAGATGGTGCGCGAGTTCGGCGAGGAGAAACTCGCGGCGGAGCCGGGGCTGTCATCGGAGGTCAACTCCGCGATGCGTGAGTGGGGCAGATCCGTTGCGTCGGAGGCGGTTGCCGGCTACGAGTCCGGTGTCGACGCAGGGCTGATGACCCGCGTGGCCGCCGACGTCGACAATCTCGTCTGGGTGCTCCGCCACTGCACGGAGACGATAGGTACGGGGGTGATCGCGCACGGCGAGAAGGACGACTCGGAGGTGGTCGACGCCGTCGACTGTGCGGTGCGGATCTTTCCGATCCTCGCCGGGTTCTGGATGGCGCGTGGCCTGCACGCGGAGATCATGAACTGGGGGTCGCGGCTGATCGACGTGTTGCCGACGCCTCCTCGTGACCTGTCCGATGAGCGGCGGCGTGATTGGGAGGCAACGGTTCTCGCGTCGATGACGCACCAGATGCTGCGCCAAGACCTTCGAGAGCTCGCACGTGCACGGTACTACCTGCGACGACTGCACAATCCCGCTCGGATCTATCTCGAGCCAACCGAACTGATGACCGCGTGCGTGCTGAGTCGGAGCACGACCGAAGCCATCCGCTACATCGTGCGTGGTACCCAGAGTTCCGATGAGCGGGTCGCGACGACAGCGCTCGGCGGACGAATGAATCTTGCCGAGAACCTCGGACGTCTGGACAAGGCGGAACGCGACGGAGAGATTCTGCGCAAGCGGTCGCGGCTCGGGAGTGACCACTGGATGTCGGCGATGTCTCAGGTGAGTCTCGGCGGAATCCACAGTCAGCAGGCGAATTGGTCTGCCGCCGTTGACTTTTATCGGGGCGGAATCGCCGACCTGGTCCGACTGGGTTCCTTCGAGGACGAGATGCAGACCCGCTGCTACCTCGCGGTGACGCTGATCAATCTGGGCCAACTCGACGCCGCAGAAGAACAATTGGTGCACGTCGCCGACGGCTGGACGCCCGAGGATCCCGATCCGCGCGGGTTTCCGGAGGTTTTCGCCGGAATGATGTTGGCGATCGGCGAACTCCGTTACGCGCGTGGAGATCTCGCTGATGCTGCGGCGATGTTCGCCCGGGCGGGCGACCTGCTGTTGCGCGAGCATCCGATGGCGGCGCGAGATCCCGGGGCCGCGATGCTGATCGGTGTTGCCGCCATCGGTCTGGTGCGCACGGAGCAGCTTGATCGTGCACGTGCGCTGCTGCCCGTGCTCGCCGCGGGTGTCGCAGAGACGCTGTCGCCGAGTGGGTGGACCGATATTCCTCAGTCTGCGAACCTCGCGCTCGCAACGGGATGCGTGTTGTGCGACAGGAGCGAGACCAGGCGCGACGGCGCTCGGCTACTGATGCTAGGCAAACGATTGAAGGCTCGTGTCGACTATCCGGGCTACTACGCCGTCGTGACCGATCTGGTCGGTGCGTCGAAGCTGACGCAGGATGAGTGGGACGATGTCACCTCCGATATCCCGAGCATGTCGCGCCGACGTGCGACCGAGGAACTCGCCGAACTGCTCGTGTCGAAGGCGCCCCGCCTGGCCTGAGATCACACAGAGCGACGGGCCCGCCGCTTGGCAGGCCCGTCGCTGTGTGTTGGAAGGCGCTGTGTGTTGGTAAGGCGCTTGTGCTGGTCAGGCGTTGCGCATGTATGCGCGCACGGCGAGCGGGGCAAAGACCGCGGTGATGACCGCAGCGCCCGCGAGCGCCCACACCACATGGATGCCTGCGTGTCCGGTCGCGGTGAGCTCACGCACCGCGGTGACGAGGTGGCTCACCGGATTGACGTTCACGAATGCCTGCAACCAGCCCGGCATCGTGTCGACGGGAACAAACGCGTTTGACATGAAGGTCAACGGGAAGACGACGAGCATCGAGATTCCCTGCACGGCAGAGGCTTTGCTCATGATGCAACCCATGAGTGCGAAGATCCAGGAGACGGCGAAGCTGCACACCATGACCAGGACAACCGACGCGATGACACCGAGGACGTTCGGACGCCAGCCCATGATGAGGCCCATCACGACAGTGATGATGCTTGCGATGAGGTAGCGGATCACGTCGGCGAGCAAGGCTCCCGCCAGGGGACTGATACGTGCGATCGGCAGCGAGCGGAATCGGTCGAAGACGCCCTTGTCCATGTCCTCGCGCAACTGCGTTCCGGTCACGATAGAGCTCATCACCACGGTCTGCACGAGGATGCCCGGGATGATGACGGGAAGATACGACGAGACGTTGCCACTGATGGCACCGCCGAAGATGTAGGTGAACATCACCGTGAAGATGATCGGCATGATGGTCACGTCGAACAGTTGCTCGGGGTTGTGCCGGAGCTTGAGCACGCTGCGGTAGGCCATGGTCAACGACTGACGTGCGGTCTCCGCAAGCGAGACGGACTGCTTCGCCCGTGCTCGGATGGCGCCGGTGGTGATGGCGGCGGGCGTGGCGGCTCGGGGGAGTGCGGTGGTCATCGGAGGTCCTCCTGCTGCGTGGCTGCGTCGTCGGTGGGGGCTGTGTCTCGAGAATCGGCGGGGTCCTGAGGGTCGGCGGGCTTGCCGGTGAGGGTGAGGAACACCTCGTCGAGACTCGGTTTCTGGACGTTGATCTCGTCGAGGGTGATGCCGTCGGAGCGCATCGCGATCAGGACGTCTGGTACGAGATCCGGACGATGCAGTGGAGCGGAGATCCTGCCTGCTTCTGCCGAGAGTGTCGCGGGCTCGCCCAGAACGCGTTCGACGATCTCGGCGACGCGCGGGGCGTCCGACCGTTCCAGAGGTGCGAGTTGCAGTGTCGCCGCGCCGACCGAGTTCTTCAGTGCGTCGGCGGTGTCGTCGGCGATGACACGACCGTGGTCGATCACCGCGATGCGATCGGCGAGTTGGTCCGCCTCGTCGAGGTACTGGGTTGTCAGCAGCACGGTTGCGCCGTCGGCGACGAGCCGGCGGATGGTGTCCCACATCTGGGCGCGGGTGCGCGGGTCGAGTCCGGTGGTCGGCTCGTCGAGGAACAGCAGGGGTGGGGTGTCGATGAGGCTTGCCGCGAGGTCGAGGCGTCGACGCATGCCGCCGGAGAAGTCCTTGAGTGGGCGGTCGGCGGCTTCGGTGAGGGAGAACTCGTCGAGCAGTTCGTCGGCTCGGACCTTCGCGGCCTTCCGCGAGAAGCCGAGCAGCAGCGCGAAGACGATGAGGTTCTGTCTCGCCGTCAGGTCTTCGTCGACGGAGGCGTACTGGCCGGTGACGCCGACCAGCGAGCGGACGGCCGTCGAATCGTGCACGACGTCGTAGCCGAAGATCTTGGCCGAGCCCGAGTCTGGTCGCAGGAGCGTGGCCAGCATGCTGACGGTGGTCGTCTTGCCCGCTCCGTTGGGGCCGAGAACGCCGTACACAGAACCGGTCGGAACCGCCAGATCGACTCCGTCGACGGCTCGGTTCGAGCCGAACTGCTTGACCAATCCGCGTGCATCGATGGCAAGTTCGGACCCGAGGGGGTTCGACGCGCTCGTCGCCGCAGTGGTGGTGGTTGTCGTAGTCATGGCATCAAGCCTGTACTACGCGACTGTCGTGGGCCTTACGTCATCTGTCATGCGGTGGCGTCGATGACTTTCTGGCGTCTGATCTGCGGTGTCGGAATCTGCGGTGGCCGGCGATGGGGCAGCAGAGGTCACGCCGCGGATGCGGAGTGCGTCGAGTCGCGGTGAGGAGCGGTCGCCAGGTCGGCTTCGTAACGTATGACCGCTGCGACGTGTCCGAGGCGGTGTTCGACGATCATGATCGCCTCCGCCAGCTGTGTCGTGTCGTCTACGTCGGCGACCAGCGCGACGGTGTGGCCGTTGTTGCGCAACATGAACGGCACGACGTCGTAGTAGTTGCTGCTCACCACGGCAACCGGCGTGCCCTCGTCGAACAGGGTCTTGGCGTAATGGGAAACGAGGGCGTCGTCGTCGAGGACGACGAGCGGAACGTCGGGGGTTGGCTGCTTGTGCATCTTCATGGTCCGTCCTCCTTTGGATGGTTGAATACTCTGATTACACGATGAACGCGCAGGTTAGCGAGGGTCTGGGGCAGAGCTGTGGATAACCTGTGACCCGTTGTGCTGTGCGCGTTGCCTGTGGATGGGCGCGGTGACTCCTGGCGTGATCAGGCTTAGCGTGCAGCGCATGGGGAGACGAAATCACAAGTCACGCAAGCCAACTGTCGGCCGCAAGCGCAATGGCACCACCGGCAGTAATCGGGAATATCACGCCGCTACCCGACGACAGCTCAATCGCATTCCGTGGGCGGCGTCGGGCATGCCCGACGTTCAGGCCGCCCTGGTCGACGCCTTCGGCGGGCTGGCCGAGGAGTGGGCGGCGTACATACGTCCGGTCGGCGTGCGGATGCTCCACGCGATGGCGCGCTTCGATCAGTACCGAGACGGAGATCTCGCACTCACCGAGGACGAGTGCGCCGATCTCGCCGAGGACTACATCGAGAGCGTCGACCTCTACAAGATGCTGCGCGGGCTCCTCGGCCGCGCCGATACGTCCGCCGAGGTTCTTTCGAGGGTCTCGCCGATCTGGGTGCCCGAGTCGGTCACCGGCGAGGCGCGGTCTGCAGACGGCGGTGCGGGCATTCGCGTTCTGCCCGAACTGGGCACCGCGGGGCTCCTCGTCTTCGAGCAGCCCCTGACCCGTATGACGGAGGGGCCGCTACCCAACGGAGTGATCACACCGACCGTCGACGTCGACGCCGTGCTGTGGTGGTCGCACGCCGAGTTCGCCGACATCGGGCTCGGCGGAGCGTGCACGAAGGAGGATACGACGACGTGCGGGTCCTTCGAGGTGCAGCCGTTGACCCGCAGCCGCGACCTGCAGCCGCTTCGCGGCGAGGCATGGCGACTGTCGCTGCTGACCGAGGTGGCCAACTACAGCGTCGAACCGGGTGACGACATGTCGAACGCGCCGTCGGGTAGGCCGCTCTTCCAGATGCTCGACGGCCTCGGAGTTGCGCTGGAGCGCAGTGACATTCACGTCTGCGAGGAATCGGACGCGCTGACGATCAGGCGCGACGACGCTGCGTGAGATCGACTGCGCCACACCTAGATGTGGACCTAATCGAAGGAATTGGGTGCTGCAGCACACAACTCCTTCGATGCGACACACATAGGCGTAGTGGGTTCCAGGCTCGCTACCGAGCCAGGCCGAGGGTGCGACTGACGATGCCTGCCATCTCGCGCTCGCCAAGTGCGTTGGGGTGCACGGGGACCGGCTGAACGATGCCGAAGATCGGTTCCACCCAGCGGACGCCGACGGGCTTGCAGCTGTCGTGGCCGATCGACGGTGTGGTCGCGTCGACGTAGGTCACCCCGGTCGCCGCGGCGGCGCGCTTGACGGCGTCGTTGAGTGCGGTCTGGATGCCGTGCGCATAGGGCAGATCGCCGGCGGCAACCGGCAGATCGGGGCACGTCTGCGCGGTCGCCGGCATGATGAGCGGGTAGCTCACGATCGCTACCCGCGCAGCGGGCGACTTCGCTCGAATTGCCTTGAGCGCGTTCACAATTTTCGGGTAGGTTGCGGTCTCTATCTCGCGGGTCATCGTCGAGCCGTACTGAGCTTTGCACGGCGTGCCGCGGAATCCCGCGGCAACGCCTGCTGCGACACACTTTTCGACGGTGCCTGCGAAGACGTTGCCGTCGTTGCCTCCGATCATCAGGGTGACGAGTTGCGTGTCGGGGCGCAGTGCGCGCAATTGTGGTGCGACGTCGGGGTATTGGCGAGTGAAGAAGTCTTTGGTCTGTGCGCCACCGCAACTGACGTCGGTGAGGGAGAAGCCATTGCGGCGCGCGATCACGTGCGCGAAGTTGTTGCTCGACTGCGTACAGCTGCCGGGTTTGTCTGGCGAGGTGGGGGATACGCCTGAACCCGCGGAGTAGCTGTCTCCGAGATTGACGTACGCCAGCGGCGTGGGGGCGGCGTCGGCGGGGGCAGGTGTCGAGACCGAGGCCAGGAGTCCGACGGCCGCGGCAGCGGCGAAGACCCCGACCCGGCGCAGAGCGATGCGCGTTTTCATATCTGAGTCTTAGCATCGCGAAACACCTGGACGAGACGTTTTGGTCAAACTCGTCTCAGGTCGGGTCAGGGCTCGCGGTGAATCCGCGAGGTATCAAATTCACTCGTTCGGACGACGCACTGCGAGGCCGTTTTTGTCGGACTCGATCCATAGAGTTCCCTTCGTCGCCGAACGTACGGCGTCGTGAACGAAGGAAGACCAATGACGAACCCCCCGAATGCGCCCCAGTCGGGCGCTCCCCAGTCCGGTGCTCCCCAGTCGGGTGCTCCCCAGTCCGGTGCACCCCAGTACGCGTACCCGCAGCCTGATGCCGGGCAGTACGCCGGAGCGCCGAACACGGTGCCGCAGTACGGCTTTCCGCCTCAGGCTCCCGGCGGTCAGCCCGTCAACCAGCCGCCCAAGAAGCGGCGTAAGTGGCCGTGGGTCCTCGGTGCGCTGGTGGTGTTGATCGTGATCATCGTTGCGGTGTCCGGAGGCGGGTCGGATTCGGATTCGTCGTCGAACTCGACGTCGGCTGGGTCGTCGGAGCGGGGTGCCGACCAGAAGAACAGCGACGGCAAGAACGCCGACTCCGAGAAGGGCAGCGGGGCAGCAGGACTCAACACTCCTGTGCGCGACGGCAAGTTCGAGTTTGTCGTGACTGGAGTGGAGAAGGGTCTGTCGAGCGTCGGCGACAATCCCTACCTGACTGAGCAGGCGCAGGGGCAGTTCGTCGTCGTCGCGATGACGGTGCAGAACACGAGCAACAAGCCGCAGAGCTTCGCGCCGTCGGATCAGAAGCTCGTCGACGACCAGGGCCGCACGTTCGAACCGAGCACGTCCGCGCAGATCGCCCTTGGCGGCTCCGACATTCCGGTGTGGGACAACATCAATCCCGGCAACACCGTCAACGCCAAGGTTGTCTTCGACATGCCGAAGGATGCGAATCCGACGACCATCGAGCTGCACGACTCCATGTTCTCGGGTGGCGTGAAGGTGCGCCTGAACTGAACACCTCGCGGTGACATACGACGAAAGGTTGCTGAGGGCAGCGGAAACGCAACCCCCAGCAACCTTTCAATCGTGCTGTGGTCCGAAGTGGGTCAGCTGTGGTACGGCTCTGCCTTGACGAGCGTCACCTTCACCACCGAGCCATTGGGCACGGTGTATTCGCGGGTGTCGCCGACTTTGGCGTCGATCAGTGCGGAGCCGAGCGGCGAACTCGGCGAGTAGGTCTCGAGCTTGCCTGCCTGCGCTTCTTCGCGGGTGGCGATGAGGAAGGTCTCTTCGTCGCTCTTGTCGCCGTCGTAGTAGACGGTGACGACGGAGCCGGGCAGTGCGACACCGGACTGCGTCGGGGCCTCTCCGACCTTTGCGTTGTTGAGTAGCTCCTGGAGCTGTCGGATACGCGCTTCCTGCTGACCCTGTTCCTCGCGTGCGGCGTGGTAGCCGCCGTTCTCCTTGAGGTCGCCCTCTTCGCGACGCTCGTTGATCTCGGCAGCAATGACCGGACGGTTGGCGATCAGAGAGTCGAGCTCGCTCTTGAGGCGGTCGTGCGACTCCTGGGTCAGCCAGGTCACCTGGGTGTCGGTCATCGGTCACTCCTTTGTGTTGTCCGCTCCCCGGCGATTTCTGAACCGGGGCACTGTCTCATTGGGACACATGGACTGCTCTAAATGCTTGGTCTGCCCGCATGCTTCATGCGCGCACGTGTTTCGTTTTGGCACACGCGGTAGGGCATGTGGGCCTGCTCTAAATGCAGCAACACGACCCCTCTCGGAGCCGTGTATTAAGTCAGGATACCAAATCCAAACGGATGTGGCACATCACACGTCAGTCGTGTTGACCTCGGCGAGAGCCTGCTGGTAGCTGGGTTCGGATCGTTTCAACCACGCGACGACCCCGTACGTGATCGGCATGACGAGGATTTCGACGAGCGTTTTCCAAATGAATCCGACGGCGGTGTAATTGATGAAGTCGCCCCAGGTCGAAATCCCGAGTGCGGATGCGGCAATGGAACAGAAGACGAGTGTGTCGGCGAATTCGCCGACGACGGTCGAACCGAGAAGTCGTGCCCAGAGTCGCTTCTCGCCAGCGCGTTGCTTCATTTTCACGAGCACGAACGAGTTGAGGAACTCGCCTGCGAGGTATCCGGCCAACCCGGCAAGGAGGAACTGGGGCACCACTCCGGCGACGCGTGTGAACGCGTCCTGGCCGTCGTAGAAGTCGGCTGCCGGCAGGTGGATGGTTGCCCAGAAACACAGGGAGGCCAGCAGAAGGACGGCGAAGCCTGCGAGGATCGTTCGACGCATCGCCTTGAACCCGTAGACCTCGCTGATCACGTCGCCGAGGACGTATGCCAGCGGAAACAGGTAGAACGCGCCGTCGGTGACCAGGCCGTTCATGTGGATCGGGCCGACGTCGAGGTGCAGCCAACTGTCGAACAACACGACACCCTTGGTGCCGGTGATGTTGCTGATGAGCATGACACCGATGAACAGTGCCACCAACGCGGGGAAGTATGGGCTGCTCAGTCGGGCGAAAACCGCCTTGTCCGGCTTCCCTTTCTTGACGTGCTCATCCCGCGCGTCACGAACGCCGGCGTCACCGTCGGGAGTGGCCGATGTCGGCACGGGGCGCTCGTCTGTCACGACGCGGTGGAGGTCAGGTAGGCGGGCACGTCGGTGCTGCAGCCGAAGACTTCGCCGATGACCGGTGGTCCGGACGTCTTGACGACGGTGCGTAGTCCCTGCTGCTGGGTGCCGGGCGGTACGAGAACCTCACGACGCCCCGCCTCGGAGCCGTCCTTGACCCGGGCGCGGACCACACACGCCACCGGCTGGGTCGGATCCTTGCGGGTGACCGTGTACAGGACGGCAACCGAGGAGTTGTCGAGAATCTCGTAGCCGGTTGCCTGGCCGCTGACGTCGGGATCGGCGAACTTGTTGTAGCCGATTGCGGCGAGGATCACACCGACGACGACAACCGTGACGGCCGACGCGATGAACCAGAGGCGCCGACTCCGCGCCGACTGCGCGACGGGATAGGTGGCACGCGGTCCGCTACGCGGTTGTTTGCGCAGGTCGGGTTCCTGCGGCGTGCCCCCGTCTGAACTGTTCACGGGTCAATACCTACCATGAGAGGAGTACGTATCCGAAGGCGAGGAACCGTGACCGAATCGCGCACGCAGGGCGGCTACCGTCTGATGGCAGTGCATGCCCATCCCGACGACGAGTCGAGTAAGGGCGCGGCCACATCGGCCAAGTACGCCGCGGAGGGCAACGAGGTCCTCATCGTGACCCTGACCGGTGGCGAACGCGGCGACATCTTGAACCCGGCGATGGATCGTCCGGGCATCAAGGAGCGGATGACCGAGGTCCGCAAAGAGGAGATGGCGAAGGCT
>NZ_DLSO01000186.1:0-615 GCF_002500165.1 Gordonia sp. UBA7860
CGGGCTACGACGCCGAGATCGACAGGTTCCTCGCCTCCAACGACGGCTTGGCGTCACGATTCGCCCGACGCATCCGCTTCGACTCGTACACGCCGCAGGAGTTGGCGCGCATCGGCGAATACCTCGCGCGGCGTCGTGATTCGATACTCACCCCCGAGGCGGCGGCCGAAATCGAGCAGGCGTGTGCTCCGCTGTATGAGGACGTGCGCGAAGCCGGCGCGGGAATGCGGCGGGGAATCGACCTGGCGGGTAACGGCCGCTTCGTGCGGAATGTCGTCGAATCTGCCGAGGAGGAGCGCGAATATCGGCTCTCCGCAGGCGATCTGAGCGCACTGTCGGCGGACGACCTGATGCGGATCGAAGCAAGCGACGTACGCGCCGCTATCGCGACTCTGATGTCGGGCTTGGCTCTGAACTCGTGACCTCGATGATCGCGTCGCGCAACTGCGGTCGGCAGATCACCAGGTCGGGCAGATACGTGTCGTCCTGGTTGTAGACCAGCGGCGAACCGTCGATTCGACTGCACCACAGACCTTTTGCCGCAGCGACGGCCACCGGGGCCGCGGAGTCCCACTCGTACTGCCCGCCCGCGTGCACGTAGGCGTCGGCCTCGCC
>NZ_DLSO01000186.1:721-2401 GCF_002500165.1 Gordonia sp. UBA7860
CACGTAGGCGTCGGCCTCGCCGCGCACCACGGCCATCGCTTTCGCACCCGCTGAGCCCATCTGCACGACCTCGCCACCGATCGCGTCGGCGACGGCCTGCGAGAAAGCGGGCGGACGCGAGCCACTGACGACGAGGCGCAGCTTCTCGCCGCGTGGAGAGTCGGCGAGCCCGTTGGTGGGCGGTATGGGCGTCGCGTCGTCGACGTAGGTGACCCCGAGGGCGGGCAGCGCGACGGCGCCGGCGATGAGCGTGCCGCCACCGGCCGACGACCAGAGCGCGACGTGCACAGCCCAGTCCCTGCGGCCTTCGCCGGAATCGTCGATTGACCCGTACTCACGAGTGCCGTCGACGGGGTCGACGATCCACACGCGCGGCGCGATGAGTCGAGCCTTGTCATCTGTCGATTCCTCGGAGAGCACGGCGTCGTCGGGGCGATCGGTGTCGAGGCGGGCGAGCAGAAAGTCGTTGGAACGTCGATCTCCCTCATCACCGAGCGCGCGACCGGTCAGGCCGCTGTTCGCACGGATGTCGAGAAGCAGTTCGCCTGCTGCGGTCGCCAATTCTCCGGCCAGGCTGCGGTCGTCCACTCGTGGTCCCTCCACCTCTCACCCAGGCGCCGGGATGCGCCTGCTCGCGCCGAGTACGCCGACGCCTGCTGATCGTAGACCGAGAACGTAGCGCTCATAGCCCGAGCTGCTCAAGGACAGCGACAGCCGTCTCCGCTGGTAGCCCGTCCGTCGGCCTGATCACGACGTCCGGCTTCTCCGGCCGCTCGTAGGGCGAGTCGATACCGGTGAAGTGACTGATCTCACCGCGCCGCGCACGAGCATAGAGACCCTTGGGATCGCGACGTTCGCATTCCTGCAACGACGTGTCGAGGAAGATCTCGTAGAACGGCAGCGCGCGTTCGTCGTGGATCTCGCGGGCGCGCTGACGCTCCGCCGCGAACGGCGAGATCAGTGAGACGATCGCGACAGAACCCGAATCGGCGAACAATGCCGCGACTTCTGCTGTGCGCCTGATG
Organism: Gordonia sp. UBA7860; assembly: GCF_002500165.1. Taxonomy (NCBI): domain Bacteria; kingdom Bacillati; phylum Actinomycetota; class Actinomycetes; order Mycobacteriales; family Gordoniaceae; genus Gordonia; species Gordonia sp. UBA7860. The sequence continues at coordinate 1,747 of NZ_DLSO01000186.1, forward strand.
TTCTCGCGCCGATCATCGTCACTGAAGCCGAGGTCGGAGTTGAGGCCGTGTCGGAGATTGTCGCCATCCATCAGATACGCCGGGCGCCCCAACGCCACCAATCGACGCTCGAGTTCGATTGCCACAGAAGACTTTCCAGAGCCCGACAATCCTGTGATCCACAGGGTCCCACCACGATGGGGGCGCTGCTCCCGAGCCACTTTACCGGCCTGCCACACCACATTCGGGCTCAGATCGCGCTCGTTGCCCGACGGCCGCCCACCGTCGCCACCACCTGCCGTCATCGTGCCGTCACTTCCGTCGCGCCCACCTTCATCTCGCCCCTGACGCCGAATGGTGTCAGCTTGCCACGTCACGGTCGTGTCACAGCTCACAATCCCGGCTAACGGTTCAGGCGAATTGCCCGAATTAACCGTCGTGCATCGCTGCACGCCCCGATGCAACACCTTTGCACTCGAACCCGATCGAGGACTACACCATGCATCATCGACACACGATCCGCACCCGCCTCCCAACTGGACTCGCAGCAGCCGCAATCGCCGCGTCCTCACTCGCCGCGCTCAGCGTCAGCCCGGGCACCGCACACGCCGAGACCGTCGCACCCCTCGACCGCTGTTGGGGGATCAGCCCGAACATCATCGACCAGCCCTACAGC
>NZ_DLSO01000186.1:2592-3103 GCF_002500165.1 Gordonia sp. UBA7860
CCCGGCAAGGTGACCGCCGCTGTACGCGACGTCTCCACCTTCTGGATCTTCAGCGGCGGCTACGAGTCGGCCGGTCGGCTCGACTGGCACAACCTGACGACCAATCGCAAGGGAACAGCGTTCGACACAGCGAAGATCGGACTCTACGTCGGGGGCCCGACATTCAAGCTCAACACCGGACCGGGCAGGGTGCGCGTGACACTCAGCGCCGTCAACCGCAATGCCCTCTGGACCATTCCCAGTACGGCATGCAGCGGAACCCTGACCGTCACGTAGCGAACCGACCAAGAGAGAGAGAAGACATCATGAGAAGCACACGAATTCGCACAACCGTTGCTGCCTCCGCCACAGCAGCTGCCCTTACAATAGGCACTCTGACCGGCCTCACCCACGGCGCAGGCGACGCTTCGGCGCAGTACAACCGCTCGTTCCCCCTGTCGAACTGCTTCGGGCTCAGTCCCAACATCGTCGACGTGCCATTCATGCCGCCCGGCGTGAACGTCAGCGAGTA
>NZ_DLSO01000186.1:3358-3834 GCF_002500165.1 Gordonia sp. UBA7860
CCACGGTGACCGCCACATTCAGCAGTCTGTGGCTCGGCGTCGGATACGACTCGCATGCGAAGCTCACCTGGCAACACCTCGGCAACGGTAAGCGCGGAACCTTGCACTCATCGGCTGTGACCAGGCCACCGAATACCGGCGTTCTCGGCTTCAATTTCCCCAAGAACCAGCCAGGCAAGGGCCGCGTCAAGGTCACCCTCAGCGCCGTCAACAGCAACGCCCTGTGGTCGATTCCGGCTCAATCGTGCAGCGGGGTCATCGAGGTTCCTTGAGCTCGTCGGGGTCGATGACCAGGGATCATCGGCCCTGAGCTGCCACCACCACTACCAACCAAGCATTTGCTAGGTTAGGCTCGTGAGCATGAGCGACGCCGTGATCCCCGCCCCACTTGGTCCCGACGACCTCGGCCCGGACACCTCGCCGGTTGCCTACGAGGTCGGCGGACCAGGTGGCGCCGTCGCCTACGTGACGCTGAA
>NZ_DLSO01000186.1:3954-4230 GCF_002500165.1 Gordonia sp. UBA7860
GTCGCCTACGTGACGCTGAACCGGCCCGAGTACCGCAATGCCCAGAACTCGGTGATGACGTACTCGCTCGACGCCGCGTTCCGCAAGGCGGTCGACGACGCCTGCGTCAAGGCGATCGTCCTTCGCGCCAACGGCAAACACTTCTCGGCGGGCCACGACATCGGTACCCCGGAACGCGACTTCGACACGTACTACGACAACGTCGCCGCCCTGCACTGGGACCACACAGACAAGTCGGGAGCCGATCAACGTCTCGCCCGCGAGACCGAGGTCTAC
>NZ_DLSO01000118.1:0-25242 GCF_002500165.1 Gordonia sp. UBA7860
GGGTCGGTGGGCGACCGAGGTCGCCGCCAAGCTGGCCTAGGCCGCCTCACCGCTGGACGGGCGCCTCACCGCTGGTCGAGCGGGCCCGAGCGCAGCGAGGACCCGAGTCGAGACCACCTCGCGCCGTCGGCAGCCGTCATCGCGCCCGCGCGCCTCGTCCGGCCCGACGTGTGTACACAATCGTGACGTCAGCGGGCCGCCGTCGAAATTATTGTCGTGGCCTCGCGCTGACGTCGAAGTTGTGTACGCAGTCGCGCCGCGCAGGTCCTCATCGCGCACCAAGCTGCGTTCACTACGCTGGAGCTATGTCGCAATTTCTCGATCCGCGTCGCGACCCCACGTCCGCGCAGGCAGACGGGCAGCGCGAGCGCCCTAAGCTGCCCGACTCGGTGGCCATCGCGTGTGAGCTGTGGATCGTCGTGGTCATCGCCAGGATCGTGACGGCCGTCGCTCAGTACCCGACCCTGCGCGACATGATGAACCAGCGAGTCTCCGACCTCCCCGCCGATACCCCGCGCGCAGAGGTAGATCTCATGACGTCCTCGGGCTTCCTGATCGCGATTACGGTGATCACCGCGGTTGTCCTGTCCGCGATCTCGTTGACCTTCGTCTGGTTTGTGCGCAAGGGATACAACTGGGCGCGGGTGCTGCTGGGAGCGATGGGAGTCTTCGTCCTCATCGACATGGCCTTCTCGCTGATCGCAGGTGTCGATCCCTGGTGGATCGGAATCCCGCTGATCATCGGCGGCATCGCCGCGCTCGGTGCGACCATCCTCCTCCTGAGACGCGAGTCCGACGCCTACTGCCGCGCGATGGCCGCCTACCGCAAACCGCAACCCACACCGCCCGGGTACCCCGCCCCTCCCGGCTACCCGCCTCAGTACCCACAGACCCCGCCGTACTCGCCGTACCCGCAGTCGCCACCGCCTTACACGCCCTACCCGCAGTCATACGGACAGGCACCCGACCAGCAACCTCCCGCCGGCGGTCAGTACCCCGACAACGCCCCCTACGCCCAGGGCTCGCCGACGTCATGGGAAGACGAGGCGCGACGCCGGGGCTGGCAGCCGCCGACGACCGGCGAGTCGGCATCACCCCAAAAAGCAACACCCCAGACCGGATCACTGCAGAAAGATCCGAATACCGTCGGCACGCCGTCGGGAACAGTCCGTGGCGACTACTCTTCCGGAGAAGGGGACCGACCCGACGAGGCACGTCTCCACAGCCACGAGAACGAGTCGACGCCGCGCAGCGAGCCGTCGACAGACAGAAAGCAAAGCAGTGACCCTTCCTGACGCAAGTAAACGCCCGAAAATGGTGACCTGGGCGTATCGATGCTGGATAGCGTCCGGCGTTCTGTTGGGACTGCTCGGTGTCGGCTACATCGTGGCGGGCATCTTTGCCGACGGCCCGACGCTGCTTCCGATCGGAATCGGGATCATCGTGATCGCCGTCGGTGTGGCGTACGTGCTGCTCGGCAGCAAGGCCTACGTTGGGGATGCTCGCTGGCGCTCATCGTTGGCGGCGCTGACGCTCGTCGTTGTGATCATGCTGGTGTTCCTCAGCTTCGGCTATCCCGCCCTCGCGTTCACTCTGCTCGCCGCGGTCATCGGACTCTTCGGATCGTTGCTCGCCTACCGCCCCGAAGCCGACGCCTGGTTCAACGCGGGCAGCCCACCCGAGTGCCCGGAGAAGTCCACGTCGGGCAAGGGCAAAGCGGGCGGCAAGGGGCGCGCCACGAACGGGAAAAGCAGGCCGGGCGGCAAGACGAGACCCGTCGAGAACCGATCGGGTGACAAAAGCTCGGCATCCGCGCGAAACAAGCAGGACCGGAAACGGGACATAGCGTGACCTCTGCCGCTGACGATCCCGCCGGTGGCAGCCCAGAAATCCCGAGCGGCAGCGCGGAGTCCTCGGACAGCGCCGTCGAATCTGCCCGTGGTGTCGGTGGCAGCACGGCGCCAGCCGATGGCGAGACTCCCGACAGCAACCACGACGAATCGGCTGACTCAGGAGAAGTTGCTGACGCAGAAGAGCTCGACGACGCCGAAGACGTCGATGGCGCCGACGAATCCGCCGAAGCAGAAGAATCAGCCGACGCGGAGGAAGACAACGCGGCCGAGCAAGACACCGACACCGACGCCGCCCACCGAGCGCACCCGATCCCGGAGCCGGAGGACCGCGGCGAGACGTTGTTCGTCGAGGAGGGCGGTAGCTGGTGGGTCGTCGCGATCGGCCCTGTGCTCGCAGGCGCCGTGCTCGCGGTGGACATCGCCGGCCCCGGCCGTGTGCATTGGTTGTGGATCTCGGTCCTCGGCGCAATCATCACGCTGTTCTCGATCGTCCAGGTGTACGCGGCGCGGCGCCACGTCGGAGTCGAACTGACCGAGACCACGTTGCAGCAGGGGACGCTGATGATGGCACTCGCCGACATCGAGAAGATCTACCCCGCCAACAACGGCGCCGAACACGAGAAGTGGGAGAGCGCTCCGGCGCTCGGAGAACTCGCGGGGGTTCCGCGACGTCGTAAGGGCGTCGGCGTGAAGCTCGTCGACGGCAAGCTCGCCCAGGCTTGGGCCCGCGACGTCGAACGATTCCGTCACGAGCTCATCGAGGCACACCTTGCGGTGCAGCTCGGTGTGCGCCCTCGGGGGTCGAGCGACTAGACCCGACCTCTCAGTGGTTCTCGATCATCGGCGCGCCCATGAGCTGCTCCGGGATGCCGAATGCGTCGACAAGCGTCCCCGCGTAAGGTCGTAGGTCTTGGCAGAGTTCGTTGACGCCGCGTCGAATCGCCTTGGCGCGCTCGACGGAGATGTGGCGATGCATCATGAACCAGCCGAGGTCGGCCTCGAGCGCGGAGTAGACGAACAGGTCGCACACCTTGCCGAGTACCTCTGCTGTTGCGCGCGAATCGCAGTCGTTGATGGCCTGGACGAAGGCTTCCAGCACGATTCGCTCGGTGCGCGCCTGGCCGACCTTGAGCAGGTGATCCTGCGCGTTGTTGAACACCTCGAACGCATCGTTGTCGTCGTTGGTTGCTCGACGCAGACGCTGAGCGCAGGTGCGCACCAGATGGTCCTCGCGGTTGCGGAACAGTCGTAGCTGAGTACCGCGGTTGGTCAGCGCGGACTTCTCGGTGTCTTCGTCCGAACTCTCCAAGAGTGTCTGAACAACCTGTCGCGCAGCGGTTTTCTCGACGACGACGTCGCGTGCCATCGACGCGATGAACCGCACCCAACCGCCAGCAGAGAGGCCTTGGACGTCGTCGGCGTACGCCGAAAGCACTTCCTTGGCGATGAGCTGGGTGAGCACGGTGTTGTCGCCTTCGAACGTGGTGAAGACGTCGATGTCGCCGCGGATGATCGAGATCTGGTTTTCGTCGAGATAGCCTGCGCCGCCGCATGCTTCGCGAGCAACATTGATCGCGTGGGACGCATGCCATGTCGCGTACGCTTTGAGTCCTGCGGCGTTCGCTTCGAGTTCGCGCTGGCGACCCGCCTTGGAATCATCGGATGACCCATCGGGTGATTCGGTCGGGGTATCGGACTGCACCTCGTGCAGTTCTTCGGTGAGCTCGTTCTGTGCGAACGCGATGGCATACGACTTCGCGATCAGCGGTAGCAGCTTTCGCTGATGGCCGAGGTAGTCGAGGATGACGATCTCTTCCTCATCGCCCGGAGCGTCGAATTGCCTGCGCACCAAGCCATATCGCGTTGCGATGGCCAACGCCTTACGCGACGCGGCTCCCGCGGTGGCCGCAACCGTGATCCGACCGCGGATCAGCGTGCCGAGCATGGTGAAGAAGCGTCTGTTGGGGTTTTCGATCGGCGACGAGTACGTGCCGTCGTCCTCGACGTCGGCGTACCGGTTGAGGAGGTTGTCCTTCGGGATGCGCACCTCGTCGAACATGATGCGTCCGTTGTCGACGCCGGGCAGACCGCCCTTGTAGCCGCAGTCGCTCGTGGTCACACCCGGCAGGTCGTTGCCGTCCGCGTCGCGAATCGGCACCACAAAGCAGTGCACGCCATAGCTTTCCGGCTCCTGGCCGGGACCTGCGGTGATCAACTGCGCAAAGACCGATGCCATGCGGGCGTGCTCGGCGGCGCCGCCGATGTAGTCCTTACGGGCCGACGGCGTCGGCGAGTGGATCACGAATTCCTTGGTGGTCGCGTCGTAGGTGGCGGTGGTCTCGAGTTCCTGCACGTTGGAGCCGTGCCCGGTCTCGGTCATGGCGAAGCAGCCGAGGAGGTCGAGGCTGATGGTGTCGGCAACGTACTTCTCGTGATGCCTTGCGGTGCCGAGGTTTTCGACGGCTCCACCCCATAGTCCCCACTGCACGCCCGCCTTGACCATCAGCGACAGATCGGCGTAGCCGAGCATCTCGATCGCGGTGATCGACGCCCCGACGTCGCCCGTACCGCCGTGGTCGGCGCCGAATCCGGCCGCTGCGAATCCTTCCTCGGACAGTTCGCGCATCTCGTCGAGGATGCGCGCCCGCGCCTGCTCGAGAGTGCGCGACGGGTCGGGCAGGAGGTCGGCGCGGTTGGCGCGGCGTCGAACCTCATCACGGGTGGCCCGCCAGCGCCCGTCGAGGACGTAGCGCAGGTTGTCGACGAGCAGGTCGCGTTCGGCGTCAGACAGTTCGCTGGTGTCGGCGCCTGCCGTGTCGATGCTGGGATCGTCGTCGGTTGCTGGCGTCGAGGGACTCTCGGTTGGGGTCGACATGAGCTCCACGTTACGGATCAGATCCGACACCGGGGGCGATACCCGCAACGAGCTCCCCATGTGGCGCGCGATTCGCTCTGGCCGCAGCTGCTTGCCACCTCCTTCCGGGGGTGGCGCGCGCACGAGTGTGGTCCATATCGTAGGAGCACGTCAACGTCGCGGGGCTCACCCGCGCGTCATCGATGCCAAGCTGGGAGAACACCGTGTCGTCACAGACAACCGATGCCGCCTTCACCGCACAACTCGACGCCGAGTTCGGCCGCATCGACTGCGGGACCGCAAACCGCTCGGAAATGACGCCGCTGCGCTTCTTGCAGCGCTCGGTCGAGGTGTTCGGCGATCGCACCGCCATCCGCTACGGTGCGCGCTCGGCGACCTACATCGAACTCGGCGACGAGGTGCAGCGTCTCGCCCGGGTGCTCGAGTCGACGATCTCCCCGGGCGAGCGGATCGCCTACCTTGCACCCAACGTGCCCGAACTACTCGTCGCGCACTTCGCGGTGCCGCTCGCGGGCGGAGTTCTTGTCGCACTCAACTCGCGCCTGGCAGGCCCCGAACTGGTGTACATCCTCAATCACGCCGGCGTCACCACCCTGTTCTTCGACGCCGAGTTCCGCCACACCGTCGCGTCCATCGCCGACGAGGTGCCCGACGTGACGTCGTACGTCGAGATCACCGATCCCGAGTTCGGTCCACCACCCGCCGACGTCGAATCGTCGGGTATCGGCGGATTGCGTTCTTACGCTGACTTTCTCGCGGCCGCCGACACACTAGATTCGACGCCGCTCCCGTGGACTGTCGACGACGAGGACCGCGTCATCAGCATCAACTACACCTCGGGGACGACGGGCAAACCCAAGGGCGTGATGTACACGCATCGGGGCGCCTACCTCAACGCGTTGGGCGAGATGCACCACAACCAATTCACCGGTAGCACAAGATATTTGTGGACTCTCCCGATGTTTCACTGCAACGGATGGTGCACGCCCTGGGCGGTCACCGCGGCGTCGGCGATGCACGTGTGTCTGCGCCTGGTGCGAGCCGACGCGGTATGGGACGCCATCGACGACCTCGGTGTCACGAATCTGTGTGGTGCGCCAACGGTTCTCATCACGATCGCCGGATCGCCACGCGCGCACCGCCTGGACGCACCGCTCCGGATCACCACGGCGGGCGCACCTCCGTCGCCGACGGTGATCGCGGCTCTCGCCGCGCTCGACATCAGTGTCGTCCACGTCTATGGACTCACTGAAAGCTATGGGCCGTACACGATCTGCGAGTACCAGGAGTCCTGGGACGATCTCGATCCCGCCGACCGCGCGGCGAAGCTGTCACTGCAGGGTGTCGGAATGGTCCAGGCGGAGCCGGCGCGTGTTGTCGACCGCGGCGTCGTGCCACTTGTCGACGTTCCGGCAGATGGCTCGACGATCGGTGAGATCGTGTTGCGCGGCAACAACATCATGGCTGGATATTTCAAAGATCCCGACGCGACGCGACAAGCGTTCGAGGGTGGATGGTTTCACACCGGCGACCTCGGCGTCATGCACCCTGACGGCTACATTCAGCTCCGCGATCGGGCCAAGGACATCATCATCTCGGGCGGAGAGAACATCTCGACGATCGAGGTCGAACAAGCTCTGGTCAGCCACGACGCAGTGCTCGACGTGGCGGTCGTTGGCGTTCCCGACGAGAAGTGGGGCGAGCGGGCCCGCGCGTATGTGCTCCTGAAGGAGGGGCGCTCGCTGGGCTCCGACGAGTTGATCGAGTACGCGCGAACTCTGCTGGCAGGCTACAAGATTCCACGCGACATCGTCTTCGCCGACGAGCTGCCACGCACGTCGACGGGCAAGGTCCTCAAGTTCGAGCTGCGTAAGCAGGCCGTGGACTGAGGGCTCACGCCGGAAATCGCGTGAGCAGGTCGGCAGCCACGGCCGGCGGCACGAGCTCTTCCGGTATCGCCAGCGATGGCTGGGCGAATTGTCGTGTGCTGACGACGAACACGGTCCGACTGTGCGTGACTGACGTGATGCCCGACGCATGGATCGACGTTGTGGTCGGGCCGACGGAGAGTGTGACCCGATCGATCGAGAACTCCGTGGTCAGCGGAGTGCCCGCGGGCGCATACCGCGCCCACACCGCGCTGACCCGTCGATGACCGAGCCACGGCGCGAGAACCGCGAGCGCGACCAGGACGAACCCGCTGATGATGATCGTGGTCGACGACGAGTCGGGGTCGAGGGCGACGAAGACTGCACCGATGGCGACGAAGAGCAGGCCGAAGCCGCCGATCGCGGCCACCTGGCGGATCAGTTGTCTGCGTCGTCCGAGCGTCAGGGCCGACGCGACCCGGCTGGGAAGGTCGGGGCCCGCGATCATGTGAGCGCGGATGAAGCCGGGCGTCGGGGGTTGCTGGGCAGCCGTGTCGAACCGCGGAACGGGCGGGAGGGTGTCCGGGTCGGATGGTGGCACGGTCACGGGTTCTCCTCCGGTGGCGCTGACGACAAGGAATTCGGCCCGAACTCTAGCCAACACCGCAACGTCGGCGATGGATCGGGACGAACGTTCGTTCACGCGGTCGACGCACAGGCCGGTGTGGTGGCGTGATCCGTTCGTCACCCCACCAACGTGGATGCAGCCCGATGAACGCGAACCACGCTCGGTCGGGGCTAATCTACAAATATGGCACCGAGTGACACCGCGGGAGGGACGATCGACCTCCGAACCCAGGTCGTCGCGGCGTCGATCCGCCTGTTCAGTGAGAACGGCTACGAGTCGACGACGGTCGATCAGATTGCTGCTGCCGCCGGTGTCTCGCGACGAACCCTCTTTCGACAGTTCAGATCGAAAGAGGACATGATCTTCGCCGACCACGAAGAATTGCTGACCGACGTGGCCGCACAACTCGCCGACAGTGACGACGTCGACCCTCCGACTGCGGTGTGCGTAGCGGCCGAACTCGTGTTCACGCACTTCCATAAGACCCGTGACCTGGCGGTTCGACGCATGGACGTCGTATCCAAGGTGCCGACACTGCGAGAGCGTGAGTTGGTGACGACCTATCGGTACCAGCGGGTTTTCGAGGAGCATTTGCGTAGTCGGCTGCCCGATGAGTCGCCGGTCGATATCGTCGCGTTCGCCGCGGCGATCACGTCGGCGCACAACTACCTTCTGCGCTCGATGATCCGCGGCGACGAGGACGCGACACTTGGCCGACTGCGTCGCGACTTGGCGCGCATTCGGATGGCCCTCGGTGCCACCGAGCGGCCCGAGATCGCTGTGATCACCTTTCCCGCGGGCACGTCGGCACTGGAGATCTCACGGGCGGTCAGCGAAAAGATCGGCGCGACGATCCCCGAGTCCGCCACCTGACTCTCGTCTCCGCGGTACGGAGTGCGCGCGAGCGTCGGGCTGAGCCTGGTGACGCTGTCGCCGGCGTCTTGGTGTCGACGAGCGCCTCCCGTGCTCGCTTCCGTGCTCACCCCGTCGGATACGGCGATGAACCGCGCCGAAGGAGGGGCGGCAACCGTACCGGATGGGCCTAAACGATGGCACCGAGTGTCGACAACGAGCCGCCAGGGCGAGTAATATGACACTCAGTGTCGCGTTTCAATGAACGCAATATGATCCTGAAAATCAAGTCATCGTCGACTGAATGAGGAGGCCCTCATGGGGTATGCCAACCCCGATTTCGATCTGTTCCAGCTGCCAGAAGAGCATGTCGCGCTGCGCGAAGCGATCCGCGCACTCGCGCTCAAGGAGATTGAGCCCTACGCGGCCGACGTCGATGAGCGCTCACGATTCCCCGAAGAGGCGCTGAAGGCGCTCACTGCGTCCGGATTCAACGCGATCCACGTACCTGAGCAGTATGGGGGCCAGGGCGCCGATTCCGTTGCCGCATGCATCGTGATCGAAGAGGTTGCCCGAGTGGACGCGTCTTCTTCGCTGATCCCGGCGGTGAACAAGCTCGGCACCATGGGCCTGATCCTCAACGGATCGGAAGAGCTCAAGCAGCAGGTCCTGCCCTCCATGGCCTCGGGCGAAGCCATGGCGTCCTACGCCCTGTCGGAGCGTGAGGCCGGTTCCGACGCCGCGGCGATGAAGACGCGTGCGCGCAAGGACGGCGACAACTGGGTCATCAACGGCACCAAGTGCTGGATCACCAATGGTGGTAAATCCACCTGGTACACCGTGATGGCGGTCACCGACCCCGACATGGGTGCTCACGGAATCTCGGCGTTCATGGTGCACAAGGACGATCCGGGTTTCACGGTCGGACCGCTCGAAAAGAAGCTGGGCATCAAGGGTTCGCCCACCGCAGAGCTCTACTTCGAGGACTGCACCATCCCGGCCGACCGCATCATCGGCGAACCGGGTACCGGCTTCAAGACGGCACTCGAGACCCTCGACCACACCCGCCCGACAATCGGCGCGCAAGCAGTCGGAATTGCACAGGGTGCACTCGACCAGGCCATCGAATACACAAAGCAGCGTCGCCAGTTCGACCGCCCGATCAGCACGTTCCAGGGCGTCGAGTTCATGATCGCCGACATGGCGATGAAGATCATGGCAGCGCGCCTGATGGTTTACACCTCGGCCGCCCGCGCCGAGCGTGGCGAGAAGAACCTCGGCTTCATCAGCTCGGCGTCGAAGTGCTTTGCGTCCGACGTCGCGATGCAGGTCACCACCGACGCCGTGCAGCTGTTCGGTGGCGCCGGCTACACGCGCGACTTCCCGGTCGAGCGCATGATGCGCGACGCCAAGATCACGCAGATCTATGAGGGCACCAACCAGATCCAGCGCGTCGTGATGAGCCGTGCACTGCTGAAGTGACGTTCAATCACGTTCGGCTACAACAGAATCAACGACGACGCCCCGCTCGATTCTTCGAGCGGGGCGTCGTCGTGTCGGTGTGGTTCAGCCGGCGTAGGCCGGCTGGAACAGCAGGTTGGCATGCTGCGCTTTGGCGGCGTCGCGGAAGTTCTTCATGGCGCGCGGCATGTGGAAGTTGTTGGTGACGATCACTGCTCCCGTGGCACCCAACGACTTGAGCATGCGGACAGTGAACTCGGCATTCTGGACGGTAGAGGTCGACGCCGACTCGTTCACCATCTGCCACATCGGGACACCGCGATGGATCAGGCCGATGTTCATGAACTGTGCTTCGGAGACCGGTAGCCACCAGGTGTCGCCGCCGGACACGATCACGCGGTTGAACGGATGGGTGCGCGCGAGCTGGGCGCCGACGGTCATGCGCTGCTGCAGGACCGCGGGCGGCTGCCCCAACGTTCCCTGCTTTGCGCCGAGCACCACGATGTAGCGGGTGGGCGGACTCTGCCACAAGAAGACGCTGTTGGCGCTCAACAAGTCTGAGCTGCCGATGTCGACACTGCCCGCGTTGATGTCGGCGTGAGCAGGCGCGGTGGCCACCGCACCACCCGCGACAGCGGTCGTCAGCGCCAGCAGCGCCGCGGCGCTACGGAGGCGAAGTTCTGTTCGTAGACGCATGAAGCCATCGTACGGAGAAGGTTGCACGAGCTAAAGGCCGCAGGGGTCACTTCTGCAACAATTCTCACGAACGTAACGCCGGGGTCGACTGGGCGCCTTGTCGTGCGCTTCCGGCGCCCAGTCGATCTCAGAGCGCGACGTACTTGACGGTCAGGTACTCCTCGATGCCCTCGGAGCCGCCCTCGCGGCCGATGCCCGACTGCTTCACGCCGCCGAAAGGTGCTGCAACGTCGGAGATGACGCCACGGTTGACGCCGACCATCCCGACGTCGAGCTTCGACGCGACGCGCATGCTGCGGTCGAGGTCGCGGGTGAAGAAGTAGCCTGCCAGGCCGTACTCGGTCGAGTTGGCTGCGGCGATCGCCTCGTCCTCGGAGTCGAAGGTGCTGATCACCGCGACGGGACCGAAGATCTCGTCGCGGGTGACCGGTGCGTACGCGTCGACCTGATCGATCACGGTCGCGGGGTAGAAGTACCCCTTACCCTCGGGTGCCTTGCCGCCGAGACGAACCCGACCACCGTGTGCGACAGCACTTTCCACCGCTGCGGCGACCTTGTCGCGCTGCGCTGCGGTCACGAGCGGTCCGAGCGTCACGCCCTCCTCGTAGCCGGGGCCGAGTCGCACCGCCGACATCTTCTCGATCAGCTTGTCGGTGAACTCCTCGGCAACCCCGGACTGCACCAGGAAGCGGTTCGCGGCGGTGCATGCCTCGCCGCCATTGCGCATCTTCGCGAGGAACGCGCCCTCGACAGCCTTGTCGACGTCGGCGTCGTCGAATACGACGAATGGTGCGTTGCCGCCGAGCTCCATCGACGTACGCTGCACCCGCTCAGCGGCCTGTGCCATCAGATTTCGACCCACCGGGGTCGAACCGGTGAAGCTGATCTTGCGGATCCGATCGTCGGTGATGATGGCCGACGCGACGCCTCGCGCGTCCGTGGTCGGCAGCACCGAGAGCACGCCCGCGGGCAGTCCTGCTTCGGCGAAGATCTCGGCCAGTGCGAGCATGGTCAGCGGTGTCTCGTGCGCTGGCTTGACCAGCATGACGTTGCCGGCAGCCAATGCCGGACCGATCTTGCGCGTGCCCATCGCCAGTGGGAAGTTCCACGGCGTGATCGCGAGCGATGGCCCAACGGGTCCGTGGCTCACCAGGATTCGGCCGGTGCCTGCCGGCGACTGCGTGCAGCGACCGTCAATCCGGACGGCCTCTTCGGCGAACCAGCGCAGGAACTCGTTGCCGTACTTGGTCTCCGAAATGCTATCCGGCAGTGCGCGACCCAGCTCGAGCGTCATGAGCATGGCCAGGCTATCGGCGCGGTCGGCGACCAATTCGAAAGCGCTACGCAGGATCTCGCCGCGTTCACGGGCGGGCGTTGCGGCCCAGGAGTCGGCGACGGCTACGGCGCGGTCGAGTGCGTGTACGGCGTCGTCGACGCTGGCGTCGGCAACGGTGGTAAGTGCATCCTCGGTGGCGGGGTTGATGACGTCGAATGTCTTGCCGCTCTTGGCCTCGACCTCCTTGCCATCGATCCAGAGCCCGGTCGGGATTCCGTCGAGCACGGCCTGTGGGTCAAGCACGTGGGTGCTGGTCATGCGAGTTCCCTTCGTGATGACAGTGAGTCGGGGGCGATGCCTCGACGTCGAGAGAGGGGTTGCGGTCGAAAAAGCCGAATGGCTTGAGCCAGAACGACACGGTGTCGGCCGGCATCACCGGCCAGTCCTCCGGGCGGGTGATGTGATGGATTCCGAACGTGTACCACAGCACGACGTCGGTGTTCTCGATCGGCCGATTGGCCTTGGTCCACACGCCGAGTCCGGTGTCGCGTTCCGACTGATTGACGAACTCGCCTGCGGGCCAACGTTCGTCCGGGTGATTGGGGGTCACCCAGAGGGTGTGTCCCATGACGGTCGCGCGTTGGAAGATCGGCGACGCCGGGTCGAACATCGCCGGGAAGGCGCCTGTCGGAACCAGCTTGTACGCGGGATTCAGGCCGAGTGCCGTTGTCTTGTTGGGATTGGCGATCTTCCACGATTTCTGCGTCGCGAAGTTGGGGTCCTGCATACCCTCTGACTCGGTGAGCAGCGGCGTATTCTGTTGCACCAGGCCGAGACCGAGCGGATTGTCGGGGCCCATCGGCTCGACGACAGTCTCGCTGGCGTAGACCGTGTTGTCGGAGCCGTCGATGTCGAGATCCATTCGCGCAACGAGGAAATGCTGGTGGAACGGAGCGTACGTGCGGTTATCGACCGTCGTGCCGTGCGGATTCGACGTCACGCCGGGCGGCATCGGTGTGGTCACCATGATGCCGGTGGCCCGTACCTCGCATTCGATGTTGCCGTCCTGATAGAAGCGCCAGTAGACGAGGTACTCGTAATTGGCAACCGTGACATGGAAACTCACCGTCAACCGACGCATACGACGCACCTCTGCGCCTGCGTCGTGATCGACGTGCTTCCACAGCACGGCGTTGTCTTCCTCGTGGATGCAGATCGCGTTCGTGATGGTGTACGGCTCACCGGCGCTGTTGTGCAGCGTGGCGTCGAGGTATCGGATCTCGCCGAGACAGTCGCAACCAAGCTCGAGCGACGTCGTCATGAAGCCGAGGCCCCACTCGCCGATATCGAAAGCCGTACGGCGGTAATGATCCTCGCTCGGATCACGATAGGGGACGACCATCTCCGCGAACGAGAGACGATGCGCGATCTTGCGTACCTGTCCACCGTCGTCGTAGGTGACGGTGTGCAGGGTCATGCCCTCGCGATAGTTGAAACCCACACGCAGCGACCACTTCTGCCACGTGAGCTTGTTTCCTTCGAGCGTGAACGACGGCCCGTCGGGCTGGGTGATCTCCAGTGGCTTGAGCTCAGGCCGGTTGAAAGTGTCCCGAATGCGTTGCGGGATATGGCGAGGAACGTACTCGCCCATCACCTCCGGCTGGTCGAAACCGCCGGTGTCCTCGATGCGCAGTAGTTCCATCGTGTTCACGTCGATCACACAGTGCAGCCCCGACACCGGGTTCGCATACGGGTTGGAGCCCTCACTGTTGCGCACCCAGGTGTCCGACCAGCCGAGGCGTCGACCGCGGTACTCCTCGGGGATGACCGCGCCACCGTAGGTCCACGTATCCATGAAAACGCCGTCCAGATCGGTGATCCCGCGTCGAGCCAACGCCGCCTGGACGTCGGGGTGAGCACGCAGGACGCGGTCGCACTCCTCGAACTCGTCGACCGTGAAGTTCGCCTGGACCTCGGGAATCAGCTCGAACGAGTCGACGCTGCCACCCGAGATCGACACGAACGACTTGTAGGTCGTGTTCTCGCCACTGTTGAAACAGACCACCACCGCGCGACGCGGCGGAAGCGTGCCGTCGGCGTCGAATGCGGCGAGTTCGGTCTTCGTCGGCTCCGCGAGTTCGATCGACGCATAGCGCCAGCCGTCGCCGACACCCTGCTCGCTACCGAGTAGGGCTGTGACGGAACGGAATTCGTCGGCGGTCAGCGGATCGAGGGGATGTGGTTGATCCAGGGGATGCGGGGACACGACTCTCCTTAGTGGTCGAGCAATTGACGATTCGGCAGGTCAGGCGTTGTCCTTGAGTGCCTGGCACAGCACCGCCAGACCATCGCGCAGCAGGTCGTCGCCGATGACCAGCGGTGGCAACAGGCGTAGCACGTTGCCGTAGGTGCCGCAGGTCAACGCGACGACACCCTGGGCGAGAGCCGCCTTGGCCACCGCGGCGGTGAGGTCGGGATTGGGTTCACGAGTCGGGGATCCGTCTTCGGCGGGCGTGACCAGTTCGACGGCCATCATCGCGCCGCGACCGCGGATGTCACCGATCACGGGCAGGCCTGCACCGTCGAGTTCGTCCTTGGTGGCCGAGAGCGTCTCGGTGATGATTGTCTCGATGTGTCGCGCCCGGCCACACAGCTCGAGCGATTCCATCTGGTCGATGGCGGCCAACGCCGCGGCGCACGCAACGGGATTGCCGCCGTAGGTGCCGCCGAGTCCGCCGCCGTGCACCATGTCCATGATGTCGGCGCGGCCGGTAACTGCGGACAATGGCATTCCGCCGGCAATGCCCTTGGCCATCGTGATGAGGTCGGGCGTGACGCCCTCCTGCTCACACGCGAACCACGTTCCGGTACGGGCGAATCCGGCTTGCACCTCGTCGGCGATGAACAGCACGCGGTGCATCGTGCACCACTCGGCCAGCGTCGAGAGGAATCCCGGTGCGGGAACGATGAATCCACCCTCGCCCTGGATCGGTTCGATGACGATCGCGGCGGTGGTCTCGGCACCGACCTGCTTCTCGATCATCGAGATCGCGCGTTTGGCCGCGGCCACACCGTCGCTGCCGAGTTCGTCGCGGTACGGATAGCTCATCGGCATCCGGTACACCTCAGGCGCGAACGGCCCGAAGTTGCGCTTGTACGGCATGCTCTTGGCCGTCATCGCCATCGTCAGGTTGGTGCGCCCGTGGTAGGCGTGATCGAACGCGATGACCGCGTTGCGTCGCGTCGACAGCCGGGCGATCTTGACCGCGTTTTCGACGGCCTCGGCGCCCGAATTGAACAGCACGGTGCGCTTCTCGAAGTCGCCGGGGGTGATCTCGTTGAGCTTCTCGGCGACGGCAATGTAGCCCTCGTACGGCGTCACCATGAAGCAGGTGTGCGTGAAGTGCGCGGCCTGCTCGGCGACTGCCGCCGCGACGGCGGAGTTGCTCGCGCCGACGGATGTGACGGCGATTCCGGAGCCGAGGTCGATCAGCGAGTTGCCGTCGACGTCGACGATCACTCCGCCGTCGGCGTCGGCCGCGAAGACGGGAACGCTGGAGCCGACGCCCGCGGCGACGGCACCCAGTCGGCGTTGCCCGATCTCCCTCGAGCGTGGGCCGGGCAGTTCGCTGACCAGCTTCCGCTCCTGGGGCAGCCGGTAGACGATGTCGGTTGCTGTGGTCATGGACACCAGTGTTCGCCTGCGGGCCCCACCTGCGGACCTGACAAGTTGTACAGCGATCTGACGTTGCACTGCCACAATGTCCAGTTGGCGGTTACGGTGGGTGGGTGACCACCGTTCGATGGCTGATGGCCCAGCGTCGACTCGAACTCTCGCTGCGCGCCGGGGCCGACGGCCTCGACCGCGAGCTCGACTGTGCGGTCAGCTCTGAACTCGTGAGCACCGCGGACTGGTTGCAGGGCGGCGAGGTGCTGCTGACCACCGGTATGCGACTGAACGACGACGACGACGTCGCGCAGCGCGAGTTCGTACGCAGCCTCGATGCCGTCGGTGCCGCCGCGATCGGATTCGGTGTCGGCCTCGGATTCGACGAGGTGCCCGCGGGTCTGCTCGCGGCCGCCGACGAGTTCGGTCTCCCGCTGTTCGAGGTTCCGCTCGCGATACCGTTCTCGGCGATCACGCGTGCGGTCCTCGATCAGATCGCCGCGCAACGGTCGGCACGGCTGGTGTCTGCGACGCGCGCGCAACCTCGGATGACCAGGGCGGCAACGGTATCGGGGTCAAAAGGGCTCGTCCGAGAGCTCGCCGATGCGGTCGGTCAGCGAGTGATCCTGTTCGACGCCGGGCACACCCCGGTTGCCGAGGCTCCGGGGAAAGCGAATTCCGTTGAGCTCGAACAGCTTCGCTCGATTGTGGTGCGTGACCCGGCATCGGCGGGTGCCGTCCGCGTGACCGACGATTCGGTGCTCACCGTCGCGCGAGTCGGTTCGGGGGCAACGACCTTCGGGCATCTCGGCGTCATCGGGTCGAGTCCACTCGACGACGTCGGCCGCATGCTGATCGGCCACGCGGTCTCGCTGCTCGTCATCGAATTTGCCAAGCCGCAAGAGGTTCGACGCGACGTCGGCGAACTCCAGGGCGAAGTGCTCGCACTCGCCATGGACCGCCACGTCGGGGAGCGATCGCGCGAAATGCTGCTCCGGGCAGCCGATCCCGAGGGTCGGGTACGTGCGGTGGTGTTCCGTTTCGAGAGCGTCGACGACGCACAGCATGGTGCTCGACGCCTCGCCGTCGAGTTCGAGCGCCGGTGGCGACCGGTGTTCGTACACCGTTGCGACAACGAACTCGTCGGCCTGATCCGCGGTGACGATCACATCCAATTCGCCACCGGGCTCCTCGGAATACTGAGTGCGACGTGCGCCGTGCGTGGCGGGTTGGGGCCGTCGGTTCCAGTCGACGACGTCGCCGACTCGGTGCGTCAGGCCCGCCTCTCGTGTCGGTCGGCAGCGGCGGGT
This sequence comes from Gordonia sp. UBA7860, assembly GCF_002500165.1. Taxonomy (NCBI): domain Bacteria; kingdom Bacillati; phylum Actinomycetota; class Actinomycetes; order Mycobacteriales; family Gordoniaceae; genus Gordonia; species Gordonia sp. UBA7860. The sequence continues at coordinate 16,487 of NZ_DLSO01000118.1, forward strand.
CAGCTCCTCGACCTCTACGACCTCCGCTCGCTACTCGCGAGCGACACCGTGCGAGAAGTATTGCGCGACAGCTACGCCGAGCGCATCGCCCCGCTCGTCGCCTACGACGCCGCGAACACCGGACATCTGCAGCAGAGCCTGCTCGCGTACCTCGAGGCCAATGGCAACTGGGGCGCCGCCGCGAGCGCGCTCGGGGTGCACCGGCACACCCTGCGCGGCCGTATCGAGCGTGTCGAGGACATGCTCGCCGTCGACCTCGCCGACGCTCGCACCCGCGCCGAACTGCTGCTGACCCTGCTGAGCGAGAGCGCGTGAGCACCCGCTGCCCTTGGCTTCTCGTCGTCCTGGCGACGTTGCTGCTGGCGACGGCATGCAGCGACGGCGGCTCGAATCCGGCGGGACGTTCCGGGACGACCGCGAGTGCGGGGACGTCCGCCGGCACGGCAACGACCGGCAGCACACGAACCGTCAGCGCCGCCTACGCCAACCTCGGCGACAGCTACAGCGCGGGAACGGGAGTGCGCCCGCTCGTCGAGGATTCGCCGCTGCAGTGCCAGCGGTCATCGTCGAACTTTGCGCACGTGCTCGCCCAACGACGCGGACTCGCCCTCGACGATGTCAGTTGCGCGGGCGCGACGACGTCGGATTTCTTTGCGGCACAATACTTTGGCGTCAATCCGCAGCTCGACGCGCTCGGGGAGGGTACGCGGATCGTGACGCTCATGATCGGTGGGAACGACGGTGACATCTTCTCCGGCACCATCGCCGACTGCGGTGAGGTGGCCGCCGACGACCCGAACGGTGCGCCTTGCCGCGCCCGATACGGCGACAGCTTTGTGCGAAGGGTCGAGGCGAACACCTACCCTGCGCTGGTGAAGGCGCTGCACGCCGTTGCCGACCGTGCTCCGAAAGCACGCGTGCTCGTCGTCGGATATCCGTGGATTCTGCCTCCGACGACAGGCTGCTATCCGACGATGCGCATTGCCGCGGGCGACGTCGCGTACATCCGCGACCTGCAAGCAACGCTCAACGAGACTGGGGCGCGAGCAGCCACCGAGACCGGAGCGACGTTCGTCGACATGTCGACGGTCTCCGAAGGACACGACGCCTGCCGGCCCGAGGGCGTGCGCTGGATAGAACCGCAGGTCGGGTCGTCGGCTCCGATCACAGTGCACCCCAACGTCGACGGCCAGCGCGCCATCGCCGACGAGGTGGGCGTCGTGCTGGGCCGGTAGACCTGGCAGCGCGGAACACTGCACGGCGCAGCACGCGTCACGTCTCAGAAAAATCCACAGTCCGGCGCCTATCCACAGCGTCGCCCATCCCGGCGATATCACCCCCGATACGCAGCGATCGGCGCGAGACGCTGTGGTCCGTGACCGGACTCGAGCACGACGACCAGTGGCGTGGCGTCTTCTCCTGGGCTGAACTGACTCGCCGCGACTTCAGCCAGGCGCAGGTACGGCGGCTGGTCGACTCCGGCGACCTGCGCCTGCTGCGTCGAGGCTGGTACGCCACCTCGTACGCCGACCCGACGGTTGTCTCCGCGGTGAGCGCGGGCGGAGTCTGCACCTGTGTCAGCGCGATCGACCTCCACGGCGTGTGGGTTGCCCCGTTCGGCGACCTGGTGCACGTCCGCGGTCGCAACGTCGCCGCGCGCGGATCTGCCAGCACACACCACGCGTGCACTCGCTACGGACGGGCGCCACGGGAGGTCTACCCGCTCGACGACGTGGCCACGGCTCTGCAGTACGCGGTCCGCTGCCTCAACGAAGAGGGAATTGTCGCCGCATGCGATTCCGTGCTGCACCAGGGGCTTCTCGAGTTCACCGACCTGCAGGCGTTGTTCTCGTCGATGCCCGTCCGGATCAGGCGACTCCTCGACAGGTGCGCTGACTGTCTCGACTCCGGGGCCGAGTCCATCTTCGGATTCCGCCTGACCACGCTGGGGATTGCGTTCGAGAGCCAGGTGGAGATCCCAGGGATCGGTCGGGTCGACTTCTTGATCGGTAAGCGGCTGATCGTGGAAGTCGACAGCGTCGCCTATCACGACAAATCGCCGGGGCAACGCGAGAAGGACCGGGTCAGAGACGAGACCGCTCACCGCCTGGGCTACATCCCGTGGCGGATCTCGTACAAGCGGCTCATGTTCACGTGGGACGAAGTGGTCGACACGCTTCTCGCGATGATCCGCAGGCGCGATCACCTCAAATCGCTGGCCGAGCCGGCCGAGCTGACGCGCCAGGCGGCCGACTCCGGCATCGACCACGCCCTCGGCTACTGGGACGACCCCGATTTCGCGGGATGCTGAACCGGTGTGCAGGCGGTGCGGAGGGGTACGTACACAACTCTGACGTCAGCGGGACGCGGCGACAATTATTGTCGTGGCCTCGCGCTGACGGCCGGATTGTGTACGCAGTACCCGCCCTGCGGCGCCCGCGGCCGCGGCGGAATTGCGAGCCGCGCCGCGCCCGATCCGCGCCGCGATCCGAGTGGGTAAGCAGCCTGACCAGGGCGAATTGTCGCCGATCGTTGCGGTTTGGAACACTGTAGGCCGTGAGGAGTTCCGCTGAGGTCGCAGCCCGTTCCGCTGAATTGTTCCGTAGGGCCCAGGATGCGACGCCCGGCGGGGTCAATTCGCCCGTGCGCGCCTTCTCGGCGGTCGGCGGCACTCCGCGATTCATCGCCTCGGCGCAGGGCTGTCATCTGACGGACGTCGATGGCAACGACTACGTCGACCTCGTCTCGTCCTGGGGGCCGATGATCCTCGGCCACGCGCACCCCGCAGTTGTGGAGGCAGTGCAGAAGACGGCAGCGCACGGTCTTTCCTTCGGTGCGCCGACCGAGGGCGAGATCGAACTCGCCGAAGAGATCATCGATCGCGTCGACCCGGTCGAGCGTGTTCGCCTCGTCAACTCGGGTACCGAGGCAACGATGTCGGCGATCCGTCTGGCGCGCGGCGCAACCGGGCGCTCGAAGATCATCAAGTTCTCCGGCTGCTACCACGGTCACGTCGACGCGTTGCTCGCCGACGCGGGCTCCGGAATTGCGACGCTCGGCCTCCCGACGACGCCCGGCGTCACCGGGGCGTCGGCACACGACACCATCGTCCTGCCCTACAACAATCTCGACGCCGTGGCCAAAGCGTTTGCCACCTACGGCGACGAGATCGCGGCCGTGATCACCGAAGCTGCGGCAGGCAACATGGGCGCTGTCGCCCCTGTCGACGGCTTCAACGCCGGCCTGCGCGATCTCACCCGACGCCACGGTGCACTCTTCATCATCGACGAGGTCATGACGGGTTTCCGCGTCAGCCCTGCGGGCTGGTACGGCCTGGAGGGCGTCGCCGCGGACCTCTACACCTTCGGCAAGGTGATGAGCGGTGGATTGCCCGCCGCGGCGTTCGGCGGGCGCACCGACATCATGGAGAATCTTGCACCCACCGGGCCCGTTTACCAGGCGGGCACGCTCAGCGGTAACCCCGTTGCGGTCGCGGCCGGACTCGCGACATTGCGCAACGCCGATGCCGACGTCTACACCGCGCTCGACGCCAACGCCCATCGCCTCGCAGCACTGTTCACCGAGGCGCTCACCGACGCGGGGGTCGGGCACCGGGTGCAATTGGCAGGCAACCTGCTCAGTGTGTTCTTCACCTCCGATCCCGGGACGGCGATCACCGACTACGCCGCGGTCAAAAACACCGAGACCTGGCGTTTCGCACCCTTCTTCCACGCTCTGCTCGACGCGGGCGTGTACGCACCGCCGAGCGCATTCGAAGCCTGGTTTGTCTCTGCGGCGCTGGACGAGGATACTTTTGGTCGAATCGCTGACGCGCTGCCGGCCGCAGCCCGCGCTGCAGCGCACGCCACGCAATCGGGGGAGTCCGACTGATGCACACGATCGTCCACATGATGCGCCACGGAGAGGTGCACAACCCGGACGGCATCCTCTACGGCCGCCTGCCCGGATTCCGCCTCTCGCCGACCGGCCGCGCTCAGGCGGAGAAGGTCGCGGGCACGCTCGCCGACCACGACATCACCGCGGTCTTCGCCTCCCCGCTGCAGCGGGCCCAGGAGACCGCCACCCCGATCGCCGCAGCGCACGGACTGCCGATCTTCACCAATGATCAACTCATCGAGGCCGACAACGTCTTCGAAGGCCTCAAGGTCTCGGTCGGCGACGGCGCGCTCAGCAAGCCCCGACACTGGGTCAAGCTGCGCGACCCGTTCACCCCGTCGTGGGGCGAGCCCTACATCCAGCTCGCGCATCGCATGCTCGCGGCCGCAAACAAGGCACGCGACGCCGCCCGCGGCCACGAGGCGGTCTGCGTCAGCCACCAACTGCCCGTCTACACCCTCCGCCGCTTCCTCGAAGGCCAGCGTCTCTGGCACGACCCCCGTCGTCGGCAATGCTCACTGGCCTCGCTGACCAGCCTCATCTACGACGACGACGCCCTCGTCGACATCATCTACTCCGAACCCGCCGGGCATTCCGACCCGCTCGCGACCGGGGCATGAGCCGGATCTGACACATGCGCAGTAAGACCTTCACCGCAGTCCTGTTCGCCGTGCTGATGACGCTCGGCGTGCTGCTCAGCGGCTGCAGCGGAGGCAACGACGCCGTCGCACAGGGCGACACCTTTCAATTCGTGTCGCCGGGTGGGAAGACGTCGATCACCTACCCCGAGTCCGAGCGCAAGCCGATCGCAGATCTCATCGGCCCCGACCTCGTGACCGACAAGCAGATCGACGTCGACAAGGACTTCGCAGGCAAGGTCACGGTGATCAACGTGTGGGGTTCGTGGTGCGGACCGTGTCGCGCGGAGGCCGACGACCTCGAGACCGTGTATGAGCAGAACAAGGACAACGGCGTCGCCTTCGTCGGTATCAACCTGCGCGACGATCGGCAGTCGGCCAAGGACTTCGTCGCCGACCGCAAGGTCGGGTACCCCTCGATCTACGACTTCGACGGCGCGACGCTCGCCTCGATGACAACCCCCACCTCTGTCGTCCCGACTACCGTCGTCCTCGACCGGCAGCACCGTCCGGCCGCGGTCTACCTGCGGACCGCCAGCGCGGAGGAACTCGGCGCGATGGTCAAGAAGGTCGCAGCCGAAGACTCCGGAAAGCAGCCGTGAGCGGCATGGGACAAACCTTCGCCGACACGGTCACCAGCGGTCCGCTGCTGCTCGCTCTGGCCGCATGCGTGATCGCCGGACTCGTCTCGTTCGCATCCCCATGCGTCGTGCCACTCGTCCCCGGCTACCTCTCGTACCTGGCAGGCCTCGTCGGTGCGGAGGCGCCCGCGGTGACGGTCGGCGAGTCGCCCAAACGTGGACGCTCACGGGTCGCGATCGCCGCAGCCCTCTTCGTCCTCGGTTTCACCGTCGTCTTTGTTGCCGCGACGGCAACGGTCCTCGGCATCACGAGCACCGTGATCGTCAATCACGATGTGCTGCAACGCATTGGCGGGGTGGTGACGATCGTGATGGGTCTCGTCTTCATCGGGCTCGTCCCGATGATGCAGCGCGAGTTCCGCTTCGCGCCGCGCAACGTGTCGAACATCGTCGGAGCGCCACTGCTCGGCGCGGTCTTCGCACTCGGATGGACCCCGTGCCTCGGTCCGACACTTGCCGCGGTCATCGCCACCGCGAGTGGGACGCAGGGCGCGACGGCGGTCAAGGGCGTGGCGCTGATCATCGCGTACTGCGCGGGCCTTGGCATTCCGTTCGTCATCCTCGCGTTCTCGTCCGCATGGGCGCTGCGCAGCCTCGGCTGGCTGCGCACGCACGCACGACTCATCCAGATCTTCGGCGGCATCATGCTGATCGCGGTCGGAGTGGCTCTCGTCACCGGCTGGTGGGATCAGTTCATCGTGTGGGTCCGCGACGCTTTCATCTCCGACACCGAACTTCCGGTATAGAGGCGGGCGAACATGACACAGACCATCGACCGACCGTCCACCCCCGCGCCGCAGACCCCGCAGCGTCCGCACTGGGTCAAGCGTCGGGTGCTGTGGCCGCTGCGCAACCTCTGGCGCAGCCTCACGTCGATGCGCACCGCGTTGGTGCTGCTGTTCCTGCTCGCACTGGCCGCGATCCCCGGTGCGTTGCTGCCGCAGCGAGAACTCAACGAGCAGAAGACACTTCAGTACATCTCCGACCACGGCTGGCTCGGCGAATGGATGGACAAGATCCAGCTCTTCGACGTCTTCAAGAGCGCGTGGTTCACTGCCATCTACGTCCTGCTGTTCATCTCGCTGGTCGGCTGTCTCACCCCGCGCATCATCGAGCACGCCAAGAGTCTGCGCGCCAAACCCGTTGCCGCACCGCGCAATCTGTCGCGCATGCCGCGACACATCACCGAGACGGTCGACGGTGAGCCTGCCGAACTCGCCGAACGCATCTCGGGCAACCTGCGTGGCTGGCGACGCGAGATCACCGTGCGCGAACCGTCGAAGGCATACCCGGACGGCTGCGTCGAGGTATCGGCCGAAAAGGGATATCTGCGCGAATTCGGTAACCTGGTCTTCCATTTCGCACTGCTGGCGCTGCTCGTGTCGATCGCGGTGGGCAAGGTGTATGGCTACGAGGGCACGCGCAGTCTCGTCGCCGACGGCGAGCAGGGACTGTGCAACACGTCGACGGCGGTCTACGACTCATTCCGTGCCGGCGCGCTGGTGGACGGCACCAACCTCTCACCGTTCTGCATCCGCGTCGACGACTTCTCCGCGACCTTCCTCCCTGACGGTCAGCCGTCGATGTACGACGCGAAGATCCGCTACACCACCGACCCGCGGACACCGTCGTCGCAGTGGCAGGAGCGGTCGGTGCGCGTCAATGATCCGCTGCGCGTCGCGGGCGACCGCGTCTACGTGCTGGGCAACGGCTTTGCGCCGACCTTCACCGTGACCTTCCCGAACGGGGAGAAGCGCACGCAGACCGCGCTGTTCATCCCCGAGGTCATGCAGACCATGCTGTCGTCGGGCGCTGCCCGCTTCGACACCCCGGCGGGCCTGTACCCCGACGAGGACACTCGCCGCAAGAATCAGATCGCCCTCGAAGGACTCTTCGCGCCGACGGCGAGCTACGACGGCACACTGCTCAGCTCCTCGTCGCCTGAGCCGAACGACCCACAGGTCGCGATCCGGATCTACCGTGGCGACACCGGTCTCGACACCGGCCGAGCGCAGAACGCCTACTCGCTGGACACCGACATGATCCATCAGGGCAGGCTCAACCGTGAGGCGCAGGCGAACCTGAAGGTCGGCGAGAGTGCGAGCCTTCCCGACGGCACCAAGGTCAGCTTCGACGGCTACAAGCGTTGGATCTCCGTCCAGGTCTCGCACGACCCGGCGCAGGTCTGGGTGTTGGTGTCGGCGATTGTGATGCTGGTCGGACTGGTGGTGTCGCTGATCGTCAAACGCCGCAGGATCTGGGCGCGTTTGGTGCCCGACTCGGACAACGGCGACCGACGACGTACGGTAGTAGAGATTGCCGGGCTGGCCCGCACCGACCAGGCCGGCTGGGGCGAGGGCTTCGACGAGCAGGCACGCGGCCTGCTCACCGACGACAACAGGCGAGCACGACATCTGTAGTTGCGGACGCTTCCAGCAGACCGCAGTAGCTTCCAGCAGACCGCAGCAGTAGAGATAGGGCCAGCGATGGGTAACGGAACAGACCAGATCGACGAGACGATGGCGCGCTACTCCGACCTTCTGTTCGGTACCGCGATCACCATCTACGTCCTGGCGATGCTCATGTTCCTCGCCGCCCTCGCGGGAGCGCGCTCTCGAAAGCTCACCGCATCAAAGGAACTCGTCACAGCGGGAGGCGGTTCGACCACGCAGCGCGCCCCCGGCAAGATCGAGAGCCCGGCTCCGCGCACGCTGTCGGAGAAGATCGGCAACATGGCCTATCCGGTCGTGTTCGTGGGACTCATCGCACATATCGCGTCGATCGTCACCCGCGGAATCGCCACCGGCCGCGCCCCCTGGGGCAACATGTACGAGTTCATCTCACTGACCTGCGCCGCCTGCGTCGTCGCCGGGCTCGTCATCCTGCGTAAGCAGATCAACCGTCCGCTGATCGCGTTCGTGCTGCTCCCGGTCACGCTGCTGATGTTCATCGCCGGCCGCTGGCTCTACACGCAGGCCGCGCCCGTGGTCCCGGCGCTCAAGTCGTACTGGTTGGCCATCCACGTCTCGATCATCTCGATCAGCTCCGGCGTGCTGCTCGTGTCCGGTGTCGCCAGCATCCTGTACCTGGTCAAGATGCGGTGGGGAGCGTCGTCGGAGACAGTCTCCGAGACCGGCGGCGGCGTGGTCGGAGGGCTGCGTCGACTTGTCGCTCACATCCCGACCGCTGAGGCGCTCGACCGTCTCGCCTACAAATGCGTGGTGTTCGGATTCCCGCTCTTTGGACTCGGAATCGTGTTCGGTGCGATCTGGGCAGAGTCGGCGTGGGGCCGCTTCTGGGGCTGGGACCCCAAGGAAACCGTCTCGTTCATCGCCTGGATCATCTATGCCGCATATCTGCACGCCCGCGCGACTGCCGGCTGGCGCAACAGCACCGCGGCATGGATCAACGTCGCCGGATTCGTCGCGCTGCTGTTCAACCTGTTCATCATCAACCTGGTGGTCTCCGGCCTGCACTCATACGCCGGGCTGTGACACGAGCCCGCCTACGCGGGACCGTCACATCAGGGCCGCTACGCGGAACCGTGACATCAGGGCCGCTACGCGGGACCGTCACATCA
>NZ_DLSO01000013.1:0-25304 GCF_002500165.1 Gordonia sp. UBA7860
GGGCTTGGGGGGGGGGGGGGGGGGTTGGTGGGGGCAGCACCGTGGTGAGTTGCCGGATGTACGACGGTTGGTCGCAGGTCCGTGCCGGCTATCGAAAGTCGTTGTGGGCGGCCTTCGGTTCTCCCGCCGGTGCAGTCGCGGTGATGACGTTCTTGATCGTCTCCTACGTCGTGCCGGCTGTGGCGGCACTCGGTGGATCGCGGCTCGGAGTCGTCGGCTACCTCGCGGGTGTCGCGTCGAGGGTTGTGACGGCTCGACGCACCGGCGGCCACGCGTGGCCCGACGCCCTGCTTCATCCGGTCTCGGTGCTGGCGCTTGCGACTCTGACCGCGGACTCGATCGTCGGACGTCGACGCGGGGCACTGCGGTGGAAGGGTCGTCCGGTGCAGGCATGAGTTCGATCATGTCGTCGGGGCAGGTGTCGGAGGACTCGCCGCCGCCGTCCGACTTTCCGCGCTCGGACATGAGGTCACCGTCCTCGAACAGTCGCAAGAGATCGGCGGCAAGCTCGGCGTGATCTCGCTCGACGGCTTCGTCTTCGACACCGGGCCGTCGTTGGTGACCCTGCCGCACATTCTGGATGAACTATTCACCGATACCGGAGCACCACTGTCGGAATCGCTGACCCTGCAACGACTCGAGACGGCCGCGCGCTATCGCTTCCCCGACGGCACGACCTTCGACATGCCAGGCGAGATGTCGGAGATTCCCGCCGCTCTCGACGCCGCGCTCGGCGCCGGCACCGGGCACCAGTGGACATCGTTTCTGCAGCGCGCAGAACGCATCTGGGACGCGACTCACCGCCAGTTCCTGGAATCACCGATCACGGTGCGCGACATGGCCTCCGGCGCACTCGATGTGCGCGATCTCGCCACCGTCGCGCCGTGGCGCACGTTGCGCGGGTTGGGCAACCAGTATCTGCGCGATCCCCGACTGCGGATGCTCCTCGACCGCTACGCCACCTACACCGGGTCGGATCCCCGGCGCGCACCCGCCGCGCTCGCGAGTGTCCCGTACGCCGAACAGCGTTGGGGATCGTGGTACATCCGTGGCGGGCTCGGCTCGATCGCGACCGCCCTGGCCGACAGGTTGTCGGCTCTCGGCGGGAGCATCGAACTGGGGGTGGAGGTGTCGGCGCTCACCACCGATACGCATGGGCGCGTCGACGGCGTACGCACTGCCGACGGTGCTCGAACCGCCGCCGACCTCGTCGTCGCCAATGCCGATGCCGCACAAGTGTATCCGACGCTCATCGCGACCCGCCAGGCACGACGTTCCGCACGGCGCCTGCGCAAGACCACGCCGTCGTTCTCCGGTTTCGTGCTGCTACTCGCACTCGACGATGCGCCGCCCGATCAGCCCCATCATCACGTTCTGTTCACCGACGACTATGACGACGAGTTCGACTCGGTGTTCGGCCGCGGCGGCCGCTCTCGTCCGGTCGCGAACCCGACGATCTACATCGCCGCTCCCGACGATCCGACGATCAATCCCGGACCCGGCACGGCGTCGTGGTTCGTCTTGGTCAACGCACCCCGACACGATCCGGCGGGCGGAACCGACTGGGACAGCTACGAATTGGCCGACTCCTACGCCGAGGACATCCTCGACCTCATGGCACAGCGCGGGGTCGACGTCCGAGACCGGGTGCGCCACCGCATCGTCGTCAGTCCCGCCGACCTCGAACGCCGAACGCTCACGCCCGGCGGATCGATCTACGGATCGTCGTCGAACGGTGCGCGCGCAGCGTTCCTGCGGCCCGCCAACGCATCTGGTGTACCGGGCCTGTATTTGGTCGGAGGGTCGGCCCACCCGGGCGGGGGCCTTCCGCTGGTGATGCTCTCGGCGAACATCGTCGCGGGACTGATCGGACCGGCGTGAGAATCGTTCTCACACCCGCGGGTTCAGTTCTGCGATGGCCCGGGCGAATCATCGCCGCGCAGACGCTTGCGGATCAGTTCTGCGCTGATCAGACACATCGGTAGCCCGATGCCGGGACGCGTCGTACCGCCCGCGTAGTAGAGCCCGCCCACTTTCGCCGACCGGTTGTTGGCGCGCAGAAATGCGCTCTGCCACAACGTGTGTGCCGGCCCCAGCGCGCCACCCGACCACGAGTTCAGATCGGCTTCGAAGTCGCCAGGCCCGGTCGTGCGTCGGACGACGATCCGCTCGGCGAGATCGTCCACCCCGGTCCACGAGGCAACGAGTTCGATGGCGCGGTCGGCGATCTGCTCGATGATTGGGTCGCCCGCACCGTCGACACCGCCGCGTCCCAGGTCGGGATCGGCGGGTACAGGGATCAACATGAACAGATTCTCGTAACCCTCCGGGGCAACGGAATCATCGGTCGCCGATGGTCGACACACGTACAGCGACGCGGGATCGGGTACGGCCGTGGGTGTTTCGAAGATGTCGTTGAAGTTGGCCGTCCAGTCGGCAGTGAAGAACAGCGAATGATGTTGTAGCTGCGGCAGTTCGCCACGCACACCGAGGAAGACGAGCACCGCACCGGGACCCGACGTGCGGCGGTTCCACCACCGCTGCGGAAAGGTCTGCAGCGCGCGGGGAAGCAGCCTGGTCTCCATGTGGTGGAGATCGGCCGCGCCGATGACCACGTCGGCGTCGACGATCCGGTCGGTGCCGTCGGCGTCACTTATGCGCAGACCGGTCACGTCGGCCCGTCGTCGGGATACCGAGCGCAGCCTTCCCGCGTGTTCGGTTGGGCGCGTGAGGATCTCCGACACCGTGGTGCCCGTGTGCAGGCGTGCACCCTTCTGCTCCGCCAGCGCGGTGAGCGACTCGACGAGTCGGGTGAATCCCCCGTCGGGGTAACGCACCCCTTCGTCGAGGTCGAGCCAACTCATCAGGTGATACATGGCGGGCGCGCGCTCGGGAGACGACGCGAGGAACACCGCGGGATACCCGAGGATCTGCCGCAGCCTGCGGTCGGTGAAGCGTTTCGCGATGAACGTGTCCAGGCTGGTGCCCAGCAACTGCACGAGCGTCTTCGCATGACGCAGCACCTCCGGATCGACGAACGCCCGGGGTGTGTCGAAGTTGGTGTAGAGGAAGCGGCGGACCGCGATATCGTAGGCATGCCGCGCCGACGCGAGATACTCCGACAGTCTCTGTCCTGCACCGGCTTCGAGCTTCTCGAACAGTTCGACGGAGCGTCGTTCATCACTGTGGACGTCGACCGGATCGGTGTGCCCCTCGAAAAACACCCGATAGCCGGGGTCGAGTCTGATCAGATCGAGTTGCTCAGCGGTCGACGTGCCGAGCAACTCGTAGAAGTGGTCGAAGACCTCCGGCATCAGCCACCACGACGGTCCGGTGTCGAACCGGAAACCGTCTGATTCCCACGACCCCGCGCGCCCACCGAGATCGGCGCGCTGTTCGTAGAGATCGACCTCGTATCCGTCGTCGGCGAGCAGCGCTGCCGTCGCAAGTCCTGCGACGCCGCCGCCGACGATGGCCACGCGCTTACCCTGTGGTCTGACGCGTGATGTCTTCACGCGCCCACCACCGAGATTGTCGTGCGGGGGTGCCCTCGACGCAGCAAAGCGGACGCCGCGATACGTGTCTTGGTGGCGGCAGGAACCCGAACACGTTGCCGCGCAGCCATACTCGCCGGAGTCGCGCGCAGTCGGGAATTGAGTTCCGCGAACAGGTCGTGGGCCACGCACACCGCAACGCGACTACCGCGGGGAAGTCGGGGAATGGTGTCTGCGGCGATGCTGAGGTCGGTGTCGATCTCGTCGAGCCAACGCCTCCACGCGACGTCCGTGGGGTCGGCCGGGTCGAGACCGATCAGATACCGGCGCCCCAAATCGCCACTGTCCGTGCCGAAGTCGCGCAGGAAGTTCACCTTCTGGAACGCCGCCCCGAGATGCTTTGCGCCGGTGCACAACTCGTCGTAGCGCTGATCCGGTGCGGCTTCGTCGGCGACGAATGCGCGCAGGCACATCAATCCGACGACCTCTGCCGAACCGTAGATGTACTCGGTGAGGCTGGCCTCGTCGTGCACGGTGCGGGTCAGGTCCGTCCGCATGGATGCGAAGAACGGTGCGGTGAGGGAGGTATCGATACCGACGTGTCGCGCCGATCTGGCAAACGCATGAACGACGAGATTGGTGCTCGATCCCCGGTCCATCGCCGCGTTGGTCTCGGTCTCCAGTTCGTCGAGCGCCAGTTGCCGTTCGTCGACGCCCTGTCCCGGTCGCGGAGCGTCGACGATCTCGTCGGCCACACGGACAAGCGCATAGATGTTGCGGACGTGCGATCGCGCGGGCTCGGCCAGTAGCCTCGACGCAAGACCGAACGACGATGAGTACGAGCTGATGACCAACGCCGCGCTGGCGTCGGCGACCTCGTCGTAGCGGGCGTGCGCGCGCACCAGATCTACACGCGTGCGTCTGCTCATCGGGCGTCCCGAAGGTCCGACGCGCGTTCGTATGCACCGACCGCCGGACCCAGCTCGGCGATCTGGTCGACGAACCAGGGGCTGAGCATCCACGGCGTTCGTCGTGCGATTTCCCAGATGTCGTCGATCGACGCCCAGGCGTACTGCATGACCTCGTCGGGGTTGGGCGCCACGTCGCCCACCGGGCGCGCCGCATAGACCGGGCATACCTCGTTCTCGACGACACCACTGGCGTCGACCGCCCGGTACCGGAAGTCGGGGATGATCGGCCGCAGATCGGCGATGTCCATTCCGAGCTCGCGCTGGGAGTAGCGTGCTATCGCGTCCTCAACGCTCTCACCGGGGCGCGGATGCCCACAGAACGAATTGGTCCACACGCCTGGCCACGTCTTTTTCTCCAGTGCGCGGCGTGTCACCAGAATGCGTCCGGCGGCGTCGACGAGGTGGCACGAGAACGCGAAGTGCAACGGGGTGTCGGTGCCGTGCACGGTGAGTCGATTCGCGGTGCCACGCGGGTGGCCGTCGTCGTCCACGAGTACCACCAGGTCGTCATTCATCGATGCTCGCAATGCATCGATCCTCGCAGTTCATGAATCCTCGCAGTCCATCGATCGCCACACCTTTCGATTGTCCGTTGGAGAAGCGATTCGCGCTCCCCGGGGGCGTGCGGGCGTGCTCAACAGCGTCTGAACTCACCTCGGGGCGAGCTCAGAAGTGTTTCGACGCCGCGCCCTGTCTGGATGGGAACGCCCGTCTGGATGGACCCTGTTTGGATGGGAATCGCTGTCGGGGTCGGGCACTAGGCTGATTGCGTGCGCTTTGGAATCTGCATTCTCCCTGATCTGGACTGGCGGACCTCCCGCCCGCTGTGGCAGCGGGCGGAGCAGATGGGCTTCGACCACGCCTGGACCTACGACCACCTCGTCTGGGGCGGTCTGCCCGATTCCCGCTGGTTCTCGTGCGTGCCCATACTGACCGCGGCGTCGATGGTCACCAGCACCATCGGTCTCGGGGCATTCGTTGTGTCCCCCAATTTCCGACATCCCGTCGCGTTCTCGCGCGAGGTGCAGACCCTCGTCGACATCTCCGACGGCCGATTCCTGCTCGGTCTCGGCGCGGGCGGGACCCCCGACGACCGGCTACTCGGGCAGTCGGAGCTGACCGCACGCCAGAAGGTCGATCGGTTGCAGGAATTCTCCCGACTACTCGACCGCACATTGCGCAAAGACCACGTCGACGCCGCCGGCGAGTACTACACCGCGCGCGACATGCGGCTGGTCGGTGGGTCGGTGCGTGACCGGGTGCCGCTGCTCATGTCGGGCAACGGCCCACGGTCGGTACGGTTCGCCGCGCGTTTCGGCGACGGCTGGATCACCACCGGCAACACCACTGTCGCCACTACCGACGAGTGGTTCGCGGGCATCGCCCGCAACTGCGAGATCGTCGACGCCGAGCTCGCTAATCGCCCCGACGGCGCCACCTTTGCCCGGTATCTCAGCATCGATTCCGGACCCGCGCAGTCGCTGGAGAGCATCGGGATGTTCGACGAACTGACTGGCCGCGCGGCCGAGTTGGGCTTCACCGACGTCATCATGCACTGGCCACGAACCACCCCGCCGCACGTCGCGAGCGAGGCGGTGCTCGACGAGGTCGCCGCGTCTCGACTGTCCTGAACTGCACGGATGCCTCGGCCGTCACCTCGACGCCGATAGGCCTTGGTTGTGACGGTTAAGCTTTCGCCCGTGACGGTACGAGCGGGCATCGTGGTGACGGGGACCGAAGTCCTGACCGGACGAATCACCGACAAGAACGGCCCGTGGGTCGCCGAGCAACTGTTCGCGATGGGCGTTGACGTCGCCCACATCACCATCTGCGGCGATCGGCCGGAAGACCTCACCGCCCAGCTACGGTTCCTTGCCGACGAGGGCGTGTCGGTGATCGTGACAACCGGCGGACTCGGACCCACCGCCGACGACCTGACCGTGGCCACAGTCTCCGAGTTCACCGGTCGACCACTCCAACTCGACGAACCGCTCCGCGATCACATCGCCGACATTATCCGACGCTGGCAGGGCCGCGGAGGCAGTGAATCCGCCAGCGCCGCAACCCTGGTGGGCATCGACAAACAGGCGATGATTCCGCAAGGCGCACAACCCATTCCACCGACAGGCACCGCCCCGGGTGTTGCCGTGCCCGCAGGTGAGGACCCGCGCGCCCGCGGTCGGCTACCCGCTGTCCTCGTCCTTCCCGGGCCGCCTGCCGAGTTGCAGGCGATGTGGCCCAACGCCATCACGGCACCACCGATCGTCGACGCCGTCGCCGGTCATCCCGACATGCGCCAGGACACGATCCGCATGTTCGGGCTGCCCGAAGCCGACCTGGCCGAGGGACTGCGTGCTGCACCCGGCCGCGTCCCGGGTTTCGATCAACTCGAGATCACCACCTGCCTACGACGCGGCGAACTCGAGATCGTCACGCGCTACCCGACCTCTGCCGCCGAGGACTACACCGCGCTCGCCGACTTTCTGACCGAGCTGTACCCCACCCAGACCTTCTCGATCGACGGCTCGACCATCGACGACCAGGTCGCCGCGCTGCTGGCCGGACGACTGATCGCCACCGCGGAATCGTGCACCGGCGGAATGGTTGCCGCCCGACTCACCGATCGAGCGGGATCGTCGGCGTACGTACAGGGCGGCGTCGTCTCGTACTCGAACGACGTGAAGATGAACAGCCTCGGCGTACCGGCGTCGATGCTCGACGAGTTCGGTGCCGTGAGCGAACCGGTTGCAGCCGCGATGGCCGAGGGCGTCATGGCTCACCTGGGCGTCGACACCGCGATCTCCACCACCGGCATCGCGGGACCCGGCGGCGAGACACCCGGAAAGCCCGTCGGCACAGTCTGTTTCGGTATCGGCGTCGCGGGCAGGCCGACACTGACCCGCACACTGCACCTCCCAGGCAACCGGGCGGCCGTGCGCGAACGTTCGACGACGATCGCGTTCCATCTTCTTGCCGACGCGCTGCGCGCCCCGGGGGCGTCGTCTTGACGCGG
The DNA here is from genome assembly GCF_002500165.1 of Gordonia sp. UBA7860. Taxonomy (NCBI): domain Bacteria; kingdom Bacillati; phylum Actinomycetota; class Actinomycetes; order Mycobacteriales; family Gordoniaceae; genus Gordonia; species Gordonia sp. UBA7860. The sequence continues at coordinate 7,479 of NZ_DLSO01000013.1, forward strand.
TTCGGACTCAGAGCCTGCCGAGCAGTTCCGCCTTCTTCGCCGAGAACTCGTCGTCGGAGAGGATTCCGCGCTGGTGCAGACCGGCGAGCTGCTCGATCGCCGCGATGATCGCGTCCGATCCCGCGGGCGACGTCGCAGGCGCGACACTGTCTGGCGCCGGAGCGTACTGCTGCGGCGCGGCGTCGAACTGCGGCTGCGCGGCGTACTGCGGTGTGGTATCGAACTGCGATGGGGCGTCGAACTGCTGCGGCGCGGCGTCGAACTGTTCTGGTGCCGCGTGGCGTGGTTCGGGGGCCGCGGTTGGCGTCGCGGCGACGTCGTTGACGCCTAGTTCTCGCAAACTCGTGGTGTCGAAGGTGCCGAACTGACTCGTGAAGCTGACCGTCCCGGGCGGTCCGCTCTGCTGCTGCTGCACGCCGCCGATCTGGTGCTCGCCGGTGTCGAAGACGCGGACCACGCCGTTCACCTGGGTCGCGAGGCGTCGGGTCGCGGGGAACACCGCGTACCGCGAGTCGTTCTGACCGCCGGACGAGCTGGGCACTCCCAGGTCGGCGGGCCACCAGGTGTTGGGGGCCGAGTATCCGAACGGCGTGCTGGTCGTCGCGGCCGGCGGAAACACCTGGGTGGTGTTGAGCAGTTGGGAGAGCTCGTTGCAGAGTCCGTCGACGCGGGCTTTGAGGCCGTTGTTGAACATGTCGCCGACCATCGTCATGCCGCCGCGCATCCACTGCCCGGAGCCGCCGAGCTCGGGGATGTTGAACTGGGCCATCGTGCCCCCACCCGAGTTGACCGCGTAGAGCATGGCCACGACCGCGTCCTGCGAGATGCCGTAGCGCGCGGAAATATCGGAGATGACCTGCTGTGCCTCAGCAGTGACGCCTGGCTCCATCGGTGGCTCTTTCGTCGGCGGAATGTCGACTACAGCGTAATGGCCAGCGGGCCCGCGGGTCGGGGCGGCATGGGCTGGCCGTCGAAAGTGGAAGGCCCGCGGCGCGGAAAGTCGGGGAAGAGTCGACCGGCGGCGCAGAAAGTCGGGGAAGAGTCGACCGGCGGCGCAGAAAGTCGGGGAAGAGTCGACCGGCACCGCAGAAACTAGAGGAAGAAGACTTTCCCCGGGTTTCACACCCTTCCCCGCGAAGTTCATCGAGGAAACGCACACAACCCGAGGAAAGAACCCTTCCCCCACTTCCTGACAGCGCCCGCCGACCCTTCCCCCACTTCCTGACAGCGCCCGCCGACCCTTCCCGCCTTCGTCACTGCACCCCGCAGCCGTCACTTCACCCGCAGTATCGACGCAGCAACCCGGCCGGCACATGCGTCCGGGTCACTCGCGCTCGCCTGCCTCGAGATCGCGGATACGTTGCTCGAGCTCCGCCACGCGACGCGCGTTGGCCTGGTTCAGTTCCCGGACGTAGTCGCGGTCGTACTGGGGCACCAGACTCCGCGAGCAGTTCCAGTCGATTCCCTCGACGTCGATCAGAATGCTGCGCTCGGCTCGTGCTGACACGCGACCGTCCGGAACCGTCGCCAGCTCATCCAGCAGCTGATTGTCGTCGTCGACAACCGTGGCATGTCCGAACAGCTTGAGGCGCATCCGTCGCGGATAGTCGGCGAGGAACAGCGCAACGCGATGGTTGTCCTCGATGTTGCCGACCGTCACGAACTGCGAGTTGCCGTCGAAGTCGGCAAAACCGATTCGGTTACCTCCGAGGTGGTGCACGAATCCCCGTGGGCCGCTGCGATATTGAATGTAGGGCCACCCGCCGTCGGTCACCGTGGCCAGGTGGAACTGGAATGTCGAACGCAGAAAGGCCAATTCGCGGTCGCCGAGTTCATCGGGACCCGAATCCGACTGTGCGCCGACGTCTCCGTATACGACGTGGCTTCCCGCGCGCCGCTGTCGCGCGAGCGCGTGCGGACCGTAGGCGATCTGGTGGTATCGCTCGCCCATGTGTCAGCGCCGCGTTTCCGACGAACGCGCAGCGGCTGCCGCGGCGGTCTGCGACCAGATGCGTGCGATGATCTCGCCGGCAGGACCGAAGTCGGTGTCGCGGAACGCCGTTCCGGCCCACAGGTTGAGGAACTCCGGATCGCCTGCCAGTGCTGCCGCCGAACGCAACGGACTGGTCAGGTGATGCACCTGCGGATACTCGGCCGGGGCGAGCGGGGTGTAGCGGTCGGTGAACTCGTTACGCAGCGCACGCGCGGGTCGTCCGGAGAACGCTCGTGTCACCACGGTGTCGGCGAACCGCGGATTACGCAGCGCCGCACGATGAGTCGGCTTGGTGCCCGCCTCTGTGCTGTCGAGGAATGCGGTTCCCAGCTGGACCGCCACCGCACCGGCGGCGAGGGCATCATCAACCCGCGCACCCGTGGCGATCCCGCCCGCGGCGATGATCGGCAGATCGACGAGACCACCCACTTTCCGCACCAACTCGATGGTCGACGTCTCCGACGGCTCGTCGGTAACCGACAAAGTGGCGCGGTGTCCGCCCGCCTCGGCGCCCTGCACACAGAGCGCGTCGACTCCTCGTGCCGCGGCGAGCGTCGCCCCCTCCGCATCCGCCACCGTCGCCACCACCGCGATGCCCGCATCGTGCAATCTGGCCACCACACCGTCGTCGGGAACACCGAAGGTGAAGGACACCACCGGGACTCGCCGCGCGATCACCAGATCGACTTTGTCCGCGTACCCGTCGTCATCGGACTCGACGACGGGTCCGACGTCGACGGCGTACCGACGCGCGACAGGCGCCAACTCGTCGCGATACCCGAGCACGGCACCGAGATCCCGCACGCGAGCACCGGGCACGAAGAGATTGACGCCGTAGGCGGTCACCCCCGCTGCGGCGATGGCGTCGATCTCTCCGGCGAGGGCGTCGACGGACTTGTAGCCTGCCGCAAGGAATCCCATGGCCCCCGCCTCTGCGGCCGCGATGACCAACGCCGGCGTGGTCGGGCCGCCTGCCATGGGAGCGACGACGATCGGCACACTCAGGCTCGTCAGATCGAACATCTCTGTGCTGTAGGGCATCGGCATGCTCCCGTCCTGCGAGTCGTGAACAGTTCCTACGTTCGGTGACATCGTCGAGGCTACCCAGCAGAGTAGCATCTGGGAAATGCGTTCTGAGCAGGAACTATGCTTGCTGGTTATGGATCTCGAGCTGCGTCATCTACGGGCCACGGACGAGGCGGACCCTCGCCGACCGCGATTCGGTGTCCTGGAATGAGCTCGGCCGATTGCCGTTGGTGGTCAACACTCTGACCGGCATCACCACCACCCGCTCATGGCATGACCCACTACGCGTCGACGCCGCTGAACGACAAGTCGTGGAATGCACCAACTTCGACGAATGGCTCGAACTGATCGCCGCAGATCGGGGGATCGGCGCCGTCCCCGAGATCGCAGCACGACGAGTCACACGCTCACACGTCCGGTTCATCCCGATTCCCGACGCACCGCCGACGATGCTGCACCTCGCTTACCTCACCGAGTCACGCAGCCCGACCATCGACGCATTCGTCGACGCCTCAGCGGTCGCGGTCAGTCGCCAGCAGATGCCTCGCGATGATGGTGCTCGTGCGTGATCGGGTACAAGATGTCGACGTCGACGGCCGAGGTGCGAGAGCTTCTGTTACCCAACATGTTCCAGATCAGCACCGCCACCGTGCCGAGTCCGGCGTAGAGCCCGAGGCAGAGCAGCGCAGTCCCGGACCCCGCCTCAGGGAAGTACAACGAATTGCGAATCAGTTGTGCACCACCGCCGGTGGGTAGCCATTCGCCGAGCTTCGCCCAGAAGGTCGGCATGAAGTTCCACGGGATCGACGCACCCGACAGCGTCGCGCCGATGAGGAAGTAGAAGCCGCCTGCCAACGATCCGATCGGCCCGAACAGCGTCACCAAACCGGCAGTTGAGCCCGCGATGGCCAGCGAGATCAGGGTGTACGTGCCGAAGAGTCGCCACTGGTCCGCGGAGCTGCCGACACCGTAGAACCAGGAGAACAGAAGCACGATCCCGGCCGACACCGCGGCGTAGGCAACCAACGCCGCCACGTGGCCGAACCCGCGTCGTAGCGACTGCGGCACTCGCGGCATCAGCCGTCCGAGACCCAGTGACGCGATACTGCCGCCGAGCGAGATCACCTGCAGGATATAGCCGATCGACGCACCATTGATGTCGTCTTCGGAGAGCTTGACGACGTCAACAGCCAGCGTTTGCGGGAGTTTGTTGCTCACATTGGCCTCTGAGGCAACGGCTTTCAGCGCAGTCGCAGGGAGCGCACCGCCAGCACTCGCCACCACCGGCACAATGCCCTGCTGCGTGACCTCCAGCCCACCGTCGACCTCCCGATCGACTATCGCCGCGCGCAACGAGTCCATGGATTCATAGGATCGAGCATCGAACTTGCCGTCGGCTTCCACTGCGGCAGTGAGCTTTTGCGCCTGCTGGTCTGGACCGACGATGCCGATGGGGACGTTCCGCGGCGACGGTGAATGGCCGACGCCGAGATAGAAGGCACCCAGCCCGAGTTGGGTGAGTGCACCGAGTAGGACGACGGCGAACAGCAAGCGTCGGTACTTCGCACCGAATGACAACGGCTCAGCTTCAGTTTGGAGCATGGATGACTACCTCAAGGTTTCGTGGACGGAACTATTGAGAACGGACGAGAAGTTCTGTGTACGAGCTGATTACGCGAGAAGGCCGTCGACCGCGATGCCGACCTGGGTGCGTACGTCGTCGAATTGATCACGATCGGAATGTGCGCCTGTCGACGCACGGGCAATCGCAAGTGCAGTGACAGCGAAGATCATGTTGGCGGTGAGCGTTGCCCTGTCTGCCACCGCGTCGTCGCCGGAATCGGCAACGAGTCTCTGCGCGATCCGGTCCTGCAGCTCGGCGACCAATGCGAGTCCCGCTGCGCGGTAACGATCATCGGAACCACCGAAGAGCAGTTCCCGATGGTAGGCATTGCCGTTCTCGGGGTTGGCGCGGGCGTACTCGAGCAGGGGTCGCACCATCTCGTAGATCGCCTTGGCCGTGTCGGTTGTCGACGCCGCCGATGCCGCGCCGACGTCGAGCGCTCGGCACAACTCCTCGTTGAGCACCATCAGGAGCAGTTCGCCCTTGGTCGACGCGTAGCGGAAGACCGTGCCCGCCGCGACGTCGGCGCGGTCGGAGACCTGGCCCGTCGACACCGACTCGAAGCCGCGTTCGGCAAACAGGTCGGCAGCAGCACGGAAAATGCGGTCCTGCTTGTCGCGCATGTTGCGGGCGCGCCTACCGTCGGCGGTCGCTGCGTCGGGGGTCATGTCACCTCCAATAATGAGTGGACTCAGGAATGAGTCTACTCATTACTCCGCCCATGACAACGGCGCTAGGCTCGTTTTCATGTCACCCCGCACCCTTGTCCGAATTGCCCTCGGCGCATTTATGACCTTTGCCGGAATCACCCACCTGACCGTCGCGCGCGACGAGTTCCAGGCTCAGGTTCCCGATTGGTTTCCCATCGACACCGACGTCACCGTCCTCGCGTCCGGCGTTGCCGAAATCGGCCTCGGAGCGTCGTTTCTGGCATTGCCCAAGCACAAGCGCGTGATCGGCATCCTGCTCGCGCTGTTCTACGTCGCGATCTTCCCCGGCAACATCGCGCAATACGTCGAGCACAAAGACGCGTTCGGACTCGACACCGACCGCAAGCGACTCATCCGGCTGTTCTTCCAGCCGGCTCTGATCGCCGCAGCGCTCTACGGCGGCGGCGTCGGTGCGAGTAACGCGGACGCCCGCAAGTCATGACCGCAGACTGCGTTTTCTGCGGCATCGTCGCAGGTGAGATACCCAGTGTGAAGGTCGCCGAAACGGCGTCGACCTACGCCTTCATGGACATCAACCCCGCCAACGACGGCCATCTGCTGGTGATCCCCAAGCAGCACAGCACCGACCTACTCGACATCGGCGCCGACGATCTGACCGCGACCACCCTCGAGGCACAGCGGATCGCGCGGGCGATGGTCGACGACGCCGGCGCCGACGGCGTGAACCTGCTCAACTGCTGCAAGGCTCCCGCGTGGCAGACGGTATTCCACTTCCACCTCCACGTGATCCCGCGCTACGCCGACAGGAGCGTCGACCGCCTGTCGCTGCCGTGGCAACCGGGAGTCGCGGGTGATCGAACCGTCATGACGGAATACGCCGAGACGTTGGCAACGGCGCTGCGCTGACAAGAACCACTGGGAGACGTTGCGGTTTCAGACAGAACCCGACATGACCCGCTCGGCGAGCGGGACGAGTGTCTCGATGAGAATCGTGCGAGCCTGCTTGCGGGAGAGCGTCTTTCGGTCGACCCATTCACGTGCGGTGGCCTTCATCATGCCGCCCCAGCTCCGGAACACCGCGAGTGCCGTCCGATGCTCGCGGCCCGTCCCGACAAAACCGATCGCGTCGAGCACGCGTTGGGCGGCGTGATCGTCGGCCTCGTTGAGGATCGCCGCGATCTGCGGGTCGTCACCGATCCCCTCGACGCCGACGGCCAGCCACGTCTTTCCGTGGGTGTCGAGGACAGTCATCAGCCAGTCGACCGACGCCTCGACCCGCTCGCGCAGTGTGCCGCCCGGCAGAGTGACCGTGTCGATCTCGGGCACGATCATCATGGCGCGCACGACTTCGACGTAGAGGTCGCGCTTCGTGCCGAAGTAATGGTTCAGCAGCCCGCGCGCCACTCCGGCTTCGCGGGCGAGCTCGGCCATCTGCACCGTCGCGTAGGGCTGCTCACCGAACATCCGGATGGCGACGGCCAGGATTTCATTACGCCTGGCGTCGGGGCCGAGTCTGCGCCAACGCGGTTCATCTGCGGTGGTCACAGTGTGTGATGTTGTCACACAAGCTCGCTGCCGTCTGCCGCACGGGCGCGCAGCGCGTCACTGACGACGAATCTGTCACCGTAGCGCGCACGGAGTTCGTCGGCGCGCGCGACGAATCCGCTCATCCCACCCGGATATTGGTTGATGTACTGCAGCGCACCACCGGTCCACGCCGGATAGCCGATACCCATGATCGAGCCGACGTTGGCCTCGGCCACCGACCCGATGGTGCCCTCGTCGTAGCAGGCGAACGCCTCCAGGGCCGCGGCGACGAGCATCCGCTCCTTCGCGTCGTCGAACGGGATCTCGACGTCGGATCTCGTGTAGAGCTGCGCGAGGCGCGGCCACAGCCCGAGTCGCTGTCCACCGGGGCCGTCGTAGTCGTAGAACCCTCGACCTTCCAGGCGACCCGGACGACCGAACTCCTCGAGCATCCTGTCCACCAACGGATACGACGCACTGGGGACGAATTCGACGCCCCGTGCAGCGGCGTCGGCGATGAATCCCGCACGGATCTTCGCGATGGTCTTCATGTTGATCTCGTCGAACAGGGTCAATGCGCCTGCCGGGAAACCCGCCTGCAGCGCAGCTTGTTCGGCGCTGGCGGGATGCATGCCCTCGGCTACGAGCGAGAGCGCCTCGTCGACGAACTTCGCGATGACGCGGTTGGCGTAGAAGCCGTACGTGTCCTGCACGACGATGGGGGTCTTGCGTATCTGCTTTGCGAAATCCAGTGCACGAGCGAGTGATTCGTCGGAGGTCTGATCTCCGACCACGATCTCGACGAGCGGCATCTTGTCGACCGGTGAGAAGAAGTGCAGTCCGATCACGTCGGAGGGTCGCGTCACCGCACCCGCCATCTCGGCTATCGGCAGCGCCGAGGTGTTCGACGCAAGCAGTGCGTCGTCGGCGACGTAGCCTTCGACCTCGGCGAGAACCTTCTTCTTGAGTTCGACGTCTTCGAACACGGCCTCGACGACGAGGTCGGCGCCCTTGACGTCGGAGATGTTGTCGGTGGCCAGGATTCGGTCGAGGACTCGATCGCGTCCCTCCTCGTCGAGACGACCCTTGGCGACCTCGGCGTCGAGGATTTGTCGGGAGTAGTCCTTGCCGCGTTGCGCGCCTTCGATCGTGATGTCACGAAGCACCACGTCTATACCCGCCTGCGCGGTGACGTATGCGATCGCCGCGCCCATCATTCCCGCGCCGAGGACGGCGATCTTGGTGGCCGTGCGTACCGGAATGTCGGCGGGTCGGGCGGTGCCCTTGTTGACTTTGCCCAGGTCGAAGAAGAGCGCCTTGATCATGTTGGCCGAGATCTGACCACAGATCAGTCGCGCGCAGTAGCGCGTCTCGATGGTGAAGGCGGTGTCGATGTCGACCGACGCTCCTTCGACTGCGGTGGCCAGCACGGAGATCGGGGCGTTCATCGGCGAGCCCTTGAGTTGCCTACGCAGAGTTGCGGGGAAGGCGGGCAGGTTTGCTGCCAGTGCGGGCGACGACGGCGTGCCACCGGGAATGCGAAATCCCTTGCGGTCCCACGATTGTGCGGCGTCGGGGTTGGCTTTGATCCAGGCGCGTGCAGCGTCGAACATCTCTTCTCGGGTCGCGACGACCTCGTCGATCACCCCGACCTGTAATGCCTTGCGCGGCGCCATCCGCTGTCCTTGGCCGACCACGTTGAGCATCGCGTCGACAACTCCGAGCATGCGCACGATGCGTGTCACACCACCGGCGCCGGGCAGCACCCCGAATGTGACCTCGGGAAGGCCGAGGAGACTTCCTCTGGCGTCCAATGCAATTCGACGATGCGCCGCCAGCGCGACCTCGAATCCGCCTCCGAGTGCTGTGCCGTTGATCGCCGCAACCACGGGCCTGCCGAGAGTTTCGAGTCTGCGGAACGTCTCCTTGTAGTGGTCGAGTCCTGCCGAGATGGCTTCGATGTCACCGGGCCCGGCGGTCATCAGCAGGTTGAGGTCGCCGCCTGCGAAGAACGTGTCCTTGCCCGACGTGATGATGACACCGGTGATCGAATCCTTCTCACTCTCGAGGCGTTCGACGACGCTCCGCAAAGCCGCGGACATGTCGTCGGTCATCGTGTTGGTCGACTGGGTCTTGTCGTCGATGGTGACCGTGACGATGCCGTCCGCGTCGACGTCCCAGCCGATGATGGCGGATGTGTGCGTGGTGAGGTCGGTCAAGGATTTCGCCTTTGTGAGTGTGTGAATCAGGTCGTGAGCAGAGTCAGAGGCTGCGCGCGATGAGGTCTTTCATGACCTCGTTGGCTCCCGCGTAGATCTTCGCGATGCGCCCGTCGACGAAGAGCCGCGCGATGGCGTACTCCTCCATGTAGCCGTAGCCGCCATGGAGCTGCAGGCAACGGTCGACGACCTGCGTCTGCTGCTCCGAACACCACAGCTTGATCATGGCGGCGCCCTTGACGTCGAGTTCGCCACGCACGTGCTTGTCGATGGCATCGTTGACGAAGGCGCGCATCACCTCGACGGTGGTGGCGATGTCGGCGAGCTCGAACCGCGTATTCTGCAATGCGAAAAGCGGTTTGCCAAAGGCATGACGCTCACGCACATACTCGAGCGTCAGCTCGTAGGCTGCCTCGACGACGCCGAGCGCAGCAACGCCGACGATCAGTCGCTCCTGCGGGAGTTGCTGCATCAGTTGGACGAAGCCGGTGCCCTCCGTGCCGCCGAGCAGATGTTGTGCGGGTACGCGCAGGCCGTCGAAGAAGAGTTCCGTGGTGTCCTGGCCCTTCTGGCCGATCTTCTTGAGCTTGCGTCCACGCTCGAAACCCGGTGGGTTGTCGCCGACTTCGGCGACGAGCAGTGAGACGCCCTTGGCGCCGAGCTCCGGGTCGGTCTTTGCCGCGATGATCAGCAGGTCGCACGTTGCCCCGTTGGAGATGAAAGTCTTTGCGCCCGTGATGACATACTCGTCGCCGTCACGCACCGCGCGTGTGCTGATGGCCTGCAGATCCGACCCGGTACCCGGCTCGGTCATGGCGATGGCGCCGATCCACTCACCCGAGACGAGCTTGGGAATCCACCGCTTCTTCTGTTCCTCGTTCGCGTACGAGAGCAGGTAGTGGGGGACGATCCCGGAGTGCACACCGAGTTGCATGGAGAGGTCGGCACCGCGGGCCTGCTCGCGGAAGAGTACGGCCTCGTGCGCGAATGTCGCTCCGCCACCGCCATATTCCTCGGGGATCGACATACCGAGCAGACCGAGTTCGCCCGCGCGACGGTAAAGAGCACGGTCGGGTTGACCGGCCGCCGCGAACTCCTCGTGGCGCGGCGCAACCTCTTTGGTGAAAAATTCGCGGGCGAGCGCGGTGAGGTCGGCGAGTTCGGTTGTCAGATCTTCTGTCATCGTGGTCTGCCTTCGTGGTGCTGGTCGGGAGCGCGTTCAGCGCTGATAGAGCGCGTCGATCTCGTCGGCATACTTTTTGGCGATCGGCGAACGCTTCAGCTTCATCGTCGGCGTGAGTTCGTCGCCACCCGGAGCCCAGTACGTCGGCAGCACCTGCCACGCGCGGATGTGTTCGACGCGACTGAGCCGCGAATTGGCCTGTGCTACTGCGTCTTCAATGGCGTCCAGGATCGTCGGGTGTAGTGCGAGCACTTCCGGTCGGGCGTCGACGATGCCTGCCTTCTGCGCGATTGCGACCACCGCATCGGGGTCGAGGGTGATCAGGGCCGACACGTAGGGGCGATTGTCGCCGATCGCGACGACGCTGCAGATCAGTGGACTGGCCGCGGTGAGCGCGCCCTCGATGTTCGACGGAGACATGTTCTTTCCGCCGGAGTTGATGATCAACTCCTTCTTGCGATCGACGATCGTCAGGAAACCGTCGGCGTCGAGCGTCCCGATGTCACCGGTGTGCACCCAGCCGTCGGCGTCGAGTGTCTGGCCCGTGCGCTCCGGGTCGTTGCGGTAGCCGCGCATCACACCGCCGCCGCGCACCATCACCTCACCGTCGGACGCAAGTGTCACCTCGGTTCCCGGAATAGCCGTACCGACGCTTCCGTACCGCGGTCGCGCTACCGGGTTGACCGTGGTGACGGCAGACGTCTCCGACATTCCCCATGCCTCCATCACCGGGATGCCCAGTGCGAGCATGAATTCCAGCGCTGCGACGTCGACCGGCGCGGCACCGGAGACTGCGGCGACGAGTGAGTCCATGCCGAGCTTAGCTCGTAGCTTCGACAGCACCAGCTTGTCGGCCATCGCAGCGGCAACGGTATCGCGCGGGCCGAGTCGCCGTCCGCCGACCGTCGCCGCAGCCTTCTTCTTGCCCGCTGCGAGGGCCCAGGCGGCCAGTGCGCCTTTGATTCCCGGCTCGGCGTCGAGCGTCGTCTCGATACTGCCCTTGATCTTGTACCAGAGCATCGGAACGGCGACGAAGAACGTCGGGTGAACCTCGCCAAGAGCCTCGACGAGATGCTTGGTATCGGCAAGGTCGGTGACCGTGATGCCGAAGTACATGGGCGCGTACTGGCAAATCCACTGGTTGATGAGGTGTGCGTCGGGCAGGTATGAGATGACGCGGCCGTCGGAGAGGTCGCCGATCACATCGGTGATCACCTCGAGTTGGTAGAGCAGGTTGGCATGCGTGAGTTCGACGCCCTTGGGGTTGCCAGTGGTGCCGCTCGTGTAGATCAGCGTGAGCACGTCCGAGCGTTCAACCTGCTTGTAGGCGGAGTCGAAGTCGAAGTCGGCCGGTGCGGGCACGGCGATCAGTTCGGCGAGTGTGGTCACGCCCGCCGTGTCGTTCGGCGCGTCGACGACGACGAGGTCGGCGGAGCCGTCACCCGCCTCGACGATCCTCTCGAGAAACTGCGTCTCGGTGATGACGACCGACGGCTCGGCGTTGTGGAAGAGATAGGCGATCTGCGCGGCAGCGTTGGTGTTGTAGACCGAGAACGTCACGGCACCGAGGTGCATCGCCGCGGCGTCGACGATGTGGAACTCGGGTCGGTTGGTGAGCATGACACCGACGGTGTCGCCGCGCGTGACCCCGAGTGCGGCAAGGCCTGCGGCCACCTCGCGCACTCGCTGACCGTACTGCGCCCAGGTCAGCGACGTCGTGCCATCAGCAGTGCGGATGGCCACCCGGTCCGCGTGGTCGACCACACGCCGCTGGAAGTGCGTGCACAAGGTGTCTGGTTTCGGGGTACCGGTCATCGTCGTCCTCACTCTATTGGCGTCGCGCCAACAATCATCGAGGCTCGTTGGCGGGATGTCAATAAGCAGGTCGACGCTGCGGTGGCCCTGTCACGCGTCGCGGTGTAGACCGATCTCATGCAGACACCACGCGCCGGATCGTCACGCGACTACGACACCGTCGTCGTCGGCGCGGGAATCGCCGGTCTGACCACCGCCCGACTTCTCGCAGGCGCGGGCCTGCGGGTCACCGTCCTCGAAGCCCGCGACCGAATCGGCGGACGCGTGCACAGCGATCGATCGGGTGACACAGTGACCGATCGTGGCGCCTCGTGGATTCACGGGATCAACGACGCCCCGCTGCACGCCGTCACCGAGGCCTTCGGCATGCGCACCGTCGAATTCACGGTCGGCAGCTACCAACCCGACAGTCGGCCGATCGCCTATTACGACCCTGACAGCAGACGACTCGACGACGACGCCGTTGCCGCCTTCGCTGCCGACGTCCATGCCTTCGACGACGCATTGCCGATGTTCGTCGCAAAGATCGGCGCCGGAGTGTCGTATGGCGAGGCGACGGAAGCGGCGCTCACAGCTCTCGGTTGGGATGAGGCACGCGCGCAACGTGTTCGGGAGTTTGCACGCCACCGCACCGAGGAGCAGTACGGCGTGTGGATCGACGAGCTCGATGCCCACGGACTCGACGATGACGAGACTGACGGCGACGAAGTCGTGTTTCCCGACGGCTACGACCAGCTCGCCACCCACCTGGCAGACGGCCTCTCGGTGACGCTCAATCGCGCTGTCGCCCACATCCGTTGGGATGAGGACGGCGTCACCGTGATCGATGCCGCTGACGAGGAGACGTCAGCCGCACGCGTCGTCGTGACGGTACCCGTCGGTGTGCTCAAATCCGGCACGCTTTCCTTTGATCCGCCCCTATCGGAACCTGTTGCGGGAGCATTGGATCGGCTGGAGATGAACGCTTTCGAGAAGGTGTTCCTGCGGTTCGGGTCGAGGTTCTGGGATGACGGGGTGTATGCGATTCGCCGACAGGGACCGGCCGCCCAGTGGTGGCACTCGTGGTACGACCTCTCGGCCCTTCACGGCGCGCCGACGCTACTCACCTTTGCCGCCGGCCCTTGTGCCCGCGCGGTGCGCGAGTGGAGCGACGAGGAGATCGCGACGTCGGTCCTGGATTCGCTGCGCGAGATCTATGGCGACGTGGTGCCCGAGCCGACTCGCATCGACGTAACCCGTTGGCAGGATGACCCTTTCGCGCACGGGTCCTACGCGTACATGACCGTCGGCTCGACCACCGCCGACCACGACGTGCTGGCGACACCGGTGGGCGGGGGCGTCGTGCATCTGGCGGGCGAGGCCACGTGGACCGACGACCCGGCAACGGTCACCGCGGCTCTCGAGTCGGGACGCAGAGCGGCGTCGAACATTCTCGGGCGCGACGTGCAGGTAGCCGAACTATGGTCGCGCTGAATACCTCTCAGTGATCTGACGGCAGGTCGACGTGGATGGCCACGCGCACTTCGTCGTCGACCTTGAGCGCACCCATCATCATCGAGTACGGCTTCAGCCCGAAGTCGCGGTGGGAGACTGTGGTTTCGATTGTGGCGGTGCGCTTCCCGTCGACATCGGCCACCTCGACGTCGAGCGGATGCTGACGTTGCTTGCCGTTGATCGACAGCGTCCCGTCCAGTCGATAGCCCGCCTCGATGGTCGCGATAGACGCGGCGTCGTAGGTGATCGTCGGCGACTTCGACGCGTTGAGCGACTTGAGTGCATTGGTTCTGGCGAGGGACTTTTCCGGTCCGGTCAGCGGCGTGACCCCGCCCTCACCCGAGACGACGGTCAGCGAGTCCACGTCGACCGAGGCGGACACGTCGGACGGCACGCCGTCGCTGAGGGTGACCGTCGCCGACCACTGCTGCATCTCGATGGTCAAACGATGGCCTGTTCGCGATGCCGGACCGGTCACACCGGTGTGAAGGGTCAGCGTCCCGTTGGCCGGGCCGAATTGCCATGATTCCTGCGCCATTGCGCCTCCTCGAGTGTCGACGACCACCCTAGGCGCTTGCACTGTGCCAAGGTTCTTGCACTGTGCCAAGGTTGTCGATGTGACTGCATCGGAAAGCCAGGGAGTCGTGCGCGGGACGGCATCCGGATTCGACGCGTGGCTCGTGACGACGCCGCACGCCACCGCAGCGATCTCGATCTTCGGTGGGCAGGTGCTGTCCTACCGTCCGACGGAAGCCGACGACGTGCTGTGGGTGTCGCCCCTGGCCGCGACGCCGCCGACGCCCATACGTGGTGGCATTCCCATCTGCTGGCCGTACTTCGGGAAGGAGAACCAGACCGGCGACGTCCCGTCGCATGGTTACGCACGCACCGCGACATGGCAGGTCGTGGACACCGACATCCTTGCCGACGATGTGACTCAGCTGCGGCTCGCACCCCTGGGACTCGAGCGACTCACGCTGCGCCTGGAACTGACCGTGCGCGTGGGCGCGACGCTGGAGATAGGTGTGCGCACCACCAATCTCTCCGACGAGCCCGCGATTCTGACCGAGGCGCTGCACAACTACCTGCGGGTCTCGGATGCCACCGACGTGCACGTGGAGGGACTCTCGGGCAAGTCGTACGAGGACAAGTTCGACGACCTGCAGGTGAAGACGCAGGACGGCGACTGGCGCCTTCCCGACGACGTGCCGCGCAGCGACCGGCTCTACCCCGATGCGGGTGGAACCTACCGGCTGGTCGACCCGGGTTTTGGCCGGACCATCCGCGTGACCGGCGATCGCGCGCGGACCGCCGTCGTGTGGAACCCGGGAGCCGACGTCGCCTCCGACATGGCCGACGTCGGGCCGCACTGGCGCGAGTTCGTGTGCGTCGAGACGGCCAACGCCGGGCCTGATCTGATCACCGTCGCTGCGGGCGCGACCGTCGAGATGTGGCAGACGATCGCTCTGGAGTGACGTTCAGGCTTTACGGCACCACGACGGCGCGTCCACGCAGGTCGTTGGCCGCGAGCTTGCGGTACGCCGCAACGCCATCGTCGAGGCTGAACCACTCCACCGCGACGTCGAGGACGCCGTCGCGCGCGAGGTCGAGGACCTCGATCAGCTCCGCACGGGCACCCCAGTAGGGCGTGCGGACCGACACCTCGTAGGGCTGTGACCAGAAGCCAACACTCGCCGCAGCCTTGCCGTCGCCGAGCCCGACGATCGTGACGTCGCCCATCGTGCCGACGACACCCATCGCCGTGTTGATGGTCGGCTGATATCCGACAAAGTCGAAAACGGCTGTCGCGCCGTCTTTTCCGGTGATCTTGCGGACATTCTCGACGGCATCGGCGTCGCTCAGCACTGCCTCGTGCGCACCGACCTGCTTGGCGAAGTCGAGCTTCTCCTGCGTGACGTCGAGTGCGATGACACGCGACGGGGTGAGGTGCCGCAACATCTGGATGGCCACGTGTCCCAGGCCGCCCGAGCCGATCACGACGGCGGTCGAGCCGCCGACTAGCTTCCTCAGCGACGGCTTGATCGCGTGGTAGGGCGTGAGGCCGGCGTCGGTCAGGGGAACCGTGGTGACGGGATCGAGGTCGCCGATGGGGACGAGGTGCCGCGGGTCGTCGACGACGACGTATTCGGCCATGGCGCCGTCGTGTCCGAGGCCGGGTGGCGTGATCTGCAGGTCGGCTGCCCGCGAGCAGTAGTTCTCCAGGCCCTGCGAACAGAAGTGGCAGACTCCGCAACCCCACGGGCCGTAGATGGCGACCGCCGTCCCCTCACTGACCGTCGAAACCCCTTGTCCCAGTTCGGCGATCACGCCGACACCCTCGTGGCCGAGGGTCATCGGGAGAGGGTACGGGAATGCGCCTTCCGGCGCGTTCAACACGAAGTCGTCGGAGTGGCACGCGCCTGCGGCGGTGACCTTCACGAGCACCTGACCCGGACCCGGCGTGGGCTTCGGAACGTCGCGAAGCTCGGGTTCGGCTCCGGATTTGACCATCTGGACGGCCTTCATCGGTCAACTGCCTTTCGGATCGGTGTACTCCCCGACCCCTCCCTGACCTCAGGTTTACTCTCCCATCACGAACGGCGCATATGAGGGGTGGCGCCACGGCGTGCTGGGTTCGTCGGCGGGGCGAGCACTCCGAGCGGGCACGCGGCCAGCCGCGCTCGATCGCGCGCCGACGAACTCATCGACCACCGACTGCGCAGCCACGCGGTCACTGCCACGGCCGTGCCTCTGCGCGATGCTCGGCCTGCCCGCACCACGACGTCACCGCGTTGGCAATGTAGTCGCACGATGCCCTGTCCGAGAACAACTTCGACGTGATCGACGGTGCGGGCAGTCCGCCGCTCATTGTCAGGTGATACCAACTGTCGGCGCACACCTGGCCGAACCAGTGCTTGAAGATGACCGGTTCCGTCGGCTCGAGTCCCGGCGTGCAGACCACGAGGACGCGGTCGACGTCGGTGTCGAGCACGAGGTCGGTCAGCGAGGAGACCACGACGTTGCGCAGTGCCCGCGTGGGGCGCGCCAGCGTGTCGAGGCCGAAGCGCGACGTCGACCTCCTGATCGAACCTCCGTCGACCAGGATCAATCCGATTCGGGACTCCGGAGACGGCTCGGCGTCGACGTGCACTCCGTTGTCGCCCAATGCCGCTGCGATGTCGGGGTTGATCGGCCCGAACGTGCGGACGGCGACGTGGTGACGCGAGAGCCGCGCGGCACGTTCCATCGCGATGGTCATGAGATCTCCTCCTGGTCTGCGGTACAGCGTGATGTGGGATGAGTTACGGATCGCCCGGGTCATCGGCGTGCCATTCTCGGGAGTCGACGGCGTCGCGGCGGGATGGAGTCGTGGACGCGCTGCCAGATGAGCTCGTGCTCAACAGGATTGATCGCACCTCGCTCCAATCGCCGGTCAGCGGAACGCAGTTCGGCAAGAGTGTCGGCGATCGACTTGGGAGTCGGCATTCCCTCGGGGACGTTGTATCCCGGAATGGTGGTCAGGTCGACGGTGCGTACGGCGCTGGGCAGGGTTCCCGCGGTGCGTCGCGCGACCACACCCGAGACCACCAACACGGCGGTGGCCACTACGAGGACCGTCGTACCCGACGCGCCGAGGGAACTGAGACCGACGGCCACGGCCAGCCACGCGACGAGGCCCCAGACCGGCCAGCCACGCCAGAGGCGCAGACGTCGACGCTGCATCGAACTGATTCCGGGCGGGAACACAACAAGTCGGTAGCGGCACACGCCGTAGCGCCCGGCGCCCGCGCTGAACGATCCCCACACCGCGGGGCCCTCGGCGAGCCGGTCGATGATCGCGGAACCCGTTGTTTCCGTATCCAATCGCCCCGTACTCAATCCCCCCGTACCCAATCCCTCAGTACCCAATCCCTCAGAGCCGTGTGAACTCATCGTCGTCATTCCGATAGTGCTACGCCGCGCGCTCGGCGTCGGGAAGTGTCTTGACGGGTCTTTGACGAGACTTTGACGCGGCGTCGAACAGCCTTGACGAGATGCTGACAGTTGGGTTGCTGGCGGTGGGCACGCAAGAGACCGCCCCGGAGTCGTCGAGTGACGCCGGGGCGGTCGGGAGGATTGTTGACGGGTGGGGTGCGGATTATCCGGCGACCCGGTTGAAGGGGTCGTGTTCGGCGATGAGTTTGTCGACGCGGGCTTCGTCGATGCGGGCGCGGACCGTGGTCAGTTCTTGGCGGTCACGGACGACCTTCGCGAGCGTGAAGGTGCTGGAGGTG